>JBAQMW010000034.1:0-8278 GCA_049303155.1 Thermodesulfobacteriota bacterium
GAATTTCGAGACATCTGATTTTAAGGATTACGAGGAATTATTCATTCCCCCGGCATATAAGGAAATAATCTTCGGGTTTATTCAATCCGGCGTTGTTAAAAAAGAGGAGATAGGCAGGAAAGTTACCGGCGAAGGCATGATAGCCATCACCAACTGGCACCTTTTGGCAGGAGAAGATGAGGAAGAGGAAGTCTGCGATATATCCCCTCTTGAAGACCCTTCGTCCGCGATAAAAGAGTTGCTTCCTGTTACCCCCGGAACCTCGGCAGGGCATTCTCTTGATGTCCTTGATAACAAGTATCTAAGCGGTGGCGAAATAGAGTTTTTGGCTAATCTTGAAAACCTTGTGGTCTTTAATGACGAGGCGCACCATATCCATGAAACAAAAAAGGCTGGAATAGTATCGGAAGTGGAATGGCAGAAGTCTCTTAATAGAATCGCCGAAGGAAAAGGAAGCCGTTTCATACAGATAGACTTCTCCGCAACCCCTTACGATGTTACGGGAAGCGGCCAAGGACGGACAAAGCACTTTTTCCCGCATATCATGATGGATTTTGATTTAAAGACAGCGATACATAAAGGCCTCGTAAAGACAATCGCCCTTGACAGGCGTAAAGAAATAGCAA
The DNA here is from genome assembly GCA_049303155.1 of Thermodesulfobacteriota bacterium. Classification (GTDB taxonomy): domain Bacteria; phylum Desulfobacterota; class GWC2-55-46; order GWC2-55-46; family DRQE01; genus JBBTLC01. The sequence goes on from JBAQMW010000034.1 coordinate 627, forward strand.
CGATGGAACTTGATTTTAGAGCGTTGAGAGAGGGTAATAAAGTATTAGGTCTTTCTGATGGTCAGAAACTGATGTTAAGGGCAGGGTATCAGAAGATTAAAATTTTGGAAAAACAGTTCAGAGATTTTACCTGTGATAAGTCCGGCAAGACCGATAAAAACCCCAAGATGCTCGTAGTCTGCGAAGACACGCAGGTTTCGCCTCATGTCGTTGACTTCTTGATAGAAGCGGAGGGATTAAGCGCGGAAGACGTCGTTCAGATAGATTCCAACAAGAAGGGTTCTATCCCCGCGAAGGAATGGCAGGAGATAAAACAGCGGCTTTTTAATATTGATAAGCATATCAGCCCAAAGGTCATCGTGTCGGTATTGATGTTAAGGGAAGGATTCGACGTAAGCAATATCTGCGTTACAGTCCCCTTGCGGTCTTCGGAAGCCCCTATACTGTTGGAGCAGATAATCGGCAGGGGTTTAAGACTCATGTGGAGAGAACCTGAATATCAGGATGTTAAAACCGAAAATAGGATAAGATTGTTGCAGAAGAAGCAGGAACCGTCAAATTATTTGGACATATTGAGCATAGTTGAACATCCTGCTTTCAGCAGGTTTTATGACGACCTCCTTAAAGAAGGATTGGCTGGTGAATCCCATGACCTCCCGATGGATAGAGAAAGCATACTCGGAGACATCATAAACGTAGGATTGAAAGAGAATTACGGGGAATATGATTTTTATTGGCCGATTATAGTTCAGGAAAAAGAGGAAACGCTTAAGGCGATGGAACCGACCGTTGATTATATGGCGAATTGCGATTGGTACAACCTTGAGCAGCTTAAGAGAATGGTTCCGAAAGACGGAGAGTCTTTCTTTTCCGAAGAGGTAACGGTTAAGACTCGTTTTGGCGATTACAAGGTTACGGCAGACCTCTTTACCGCAAAGAGCTATAACGAGTTTCTGGCGAAGATAGTAAAGGTTATCACAAGTTCCATAGGGAAAATAAGCCAAAGGACATTTAAAGAATTCCCTGTAATGCAAATAAATAACGCCGCCCTCGCCGGAGTAGTGGATGATTTCATAAAGAATAGGTTATTTAATCAGCCCTTTGACCCCTTTGCGGATAATAACTGGCGGGTATTGCTTCTTTCCAAGGCAGGCATAACGGAGCATATCATCAAGGAAGTCAGCCAAATAATCTATGATATGCAGAATAATATAAACGTGGAAGAAGCGGTTGTAATTAAGAAGTACTTTTCGGAAGTTGAATCAATCAAGATGAGGGAAAATTTTTCGCTTGAACTCGTCAAGACCATTTACCGGAGACTTCCTTATCCGTCAAATAAAGGAGAACTTGAGAAAAACTTTATGCTCTACTGCGATAGCGATTCTCATGTAGGTAGTTTCCTTAAGATTAACGAGCATTATCATGATTTTGCCCATTTCAATTATATCAGGACGGACGGGATGCTTTCAGCATATTATCCCGATTTTATAGTAAAGATAGGGGCGAGCATCTATCTTGTGGAAACAAAAGCACAGAAGGATGTAAAAGACCCCAATGTAAGGCAAAAAGAACTTGGCGCGTTGGATAGACTCAAGAAGATAAACGAATTAAAGCCTGAAGACAGGATGGACTGCGAATGGATTTACGCCCTTTTGGGCGAAACTACTTTTTATTCTATGCGTGATAGAGGGGCTTCGATTAGAGAAATATTGGAATTCTCGAAGTTGACGAAGGAGAGGATAACGGGGAGGTTGTTTTGAAATCGTAAATTTCAACCGCTTTTGTCCAAATCGGCCGTGATATTCAATCGCTTGCATCGGACGTTCCCGTAAATCCCCTTGACACAGAAAACCGATAATTCTTGACATCATCCCCCGCATTATGTTATTAAAAAGCGTTTATTATCTACTGCGGAAAGGCCGGAATATCCTTCTTTATGATAGAAATCGATTACTCCATAATCTACCAGATAATCGCCTTTTTCGTGCTTCTCTTTGTTCTGCAGAGGTTTCTCTACAAGCCCGTCTTTGCCGTGATGGAGGAGAGGAAAGCTCGCACAGAGGGCGCTCTTAAGCACGCTTCTGTTACCGAAGAAGAGGTAAGGCTCGGTCTTGTCGAGTATGAAAAACGCCTCAAGGAGGCTGCCAAGGCGGCTCAGGAAGCGCGCTCCGTCATAAGGGACAAGGCGTTAAAGAAAGAGACCGAGACAATCGAGGCCGCGAGAAAAGAGACTCAGGAAGAGATTCAAAAGATGAGGGCTGAGATAGCGTTGGCCAAGGTCGATGCAATTCAAAACCTTAAACAAGATGCAAAAGGTTTTTCAAAGTCCATAGCAGAAAAAATCCTCGAAAGAAGCGTCGCCGCCATACTCATCGCTATCGTGTTCATGCCCTCGATTGTTTTCGCTTCCGAAGGCGGGGGCGAAGAAAATCCCTACGCTATGTACTGGAAGGTCTTTAACTTCACTCTCCTTGCCATAGGCATTATAGTGGTATGGAAAAAGTGGATAAGCGTTTTGCTCGACACTCGCGCCGTTGATATAAGGAAGGCCATAGAAGACGCCGACAGGGTAAAGGCAGAGGCAGAGGCAAGGCTCGCGGAGTATAAAGAAAAGTTAGCTCTACTCGAAAACAAGGTCTCCGAGATAAAGGATAATATAAGGATCGAGGCTGAAATCGAGAGGGAGAGGATTTTCAAGGAGGCCGGGGAGAGCGTAAGGAAATTGAAGGAGCAGGTAAAGATTTCCGCGGAGCAGGAAGTCAAGAAGGCCAAGTTAGAGATACGCGGCGAGGTAGCGGAGATTGCCGTCGAGATGGCGAGAGAGATACTTAAGAGAGAGCTCAAGCCCGATGACCAGGAAAGAATCTTGAAAGGCTATACCGAAAGGCTCAGGGTCAATTAGATGCGTATAGAAAAGAGAGATTGCTTCGGGCTGGGCTCCCGTTGCCGCGAAGCATTGCAACGGGAAGCGCCCCTCGCAATGACGAGACGCGTAGGGCAAGCCAATAAGCCCCGAAAGGCTCAGGGTTAATTAGATGCGCAAGGCCGCCATCGCGAGAAGATACGCTTCCGCCCTCATGGGCATAGGCAAAGTTGACTCGTCCTACGCGACCTACGGGAGCGAGCTTGCGAACCTTATCGTCGTATTCGTTGCGGAACCCGCGCTTTACAAGATACTCCTGAATCCCATGCACAAGTTGGAGACGAGGCTTGAACTTCTTGGCAAGGTGTGCGAGGCCGCCGGAGTAACCGAGACGGTCAAGAGGTTCATGGAGATACTCGTCGAGAAAAGAAGCGTAAGGCTCTTGCCGGATATAGACGCCGCGTATTCGAAGATGCAAGACGAGCTTTCGGGAAGGCTCCGGGTGGAGGTGCAGGCCCCGGCCGTGCTTACGGACGCGATTCTTGATTCCATAAAGGCCAAACTCGCCTCCGAGACCAAAAAAGAAGTGGTCGTGTCTTTCGTCGTCAAACCCGAACTCATAGGCGGCATGGTCGTAAAGATAGGCAACAGGATACTTGACGGAAGCGTCAAGACCCAGTTAGACAAGGCCAAGGAAAAATTAATGGAAGGAGCGTTTTGATTATGATTAAGGCGGGCGAAATAAGCGAACTTCTCAAAAGCCGGATAAAGGGCTTAGAGAAAGAGATAAATATCGAAGAGGTCGGCACGGTCATATCGGTCGGCGACGGAATAGCGAGGGTTTACGGGCTTGAAAAGGTGATGGCCGGAGAGCTCGTGGAATTCCCCGGCTCCATATACGGCATGGTTCTTAACCTCGAAGAAGACAATGTCGGAGTCGTCATATTCGGCGCCGATTACAAGATAAAAGAAGGCGACGTCGTAAAGAGAACCGGAAGGATAGTCGAGATACCCGTCGGCGAAGGGCTCTTGGGAAGGGTCGTCGACGCCCTCGGCCAGCCCGTGGACGAGAGGGGCCCGATAGAGTCAAAGGGCATGAGAAGGGTCGAAATCAAGGCCCCGGGAATCGTGGCGAGAAAGCCGGTTAAGGAATCGCTTCAGACAGGCATCAAGGCCATAGACGGCATGATACCCATCGGAAGGGGACAGAGGGAGCTTATAATAGGAGACCGCCAGACCGGTAAAACGGCGGTAGCCATAGACACCATCATAAACCAGAAGGGGCAGGGAGTTGCCTGCATATACGTCGCCATAGGCCAGAAGCAGTCCACCGTCGCCCTGATAGTCGAAAAACTCCGCGAGCACGGCGCCCTGGATTACACGGTCGTAGTCGCGGCTACTGCTTCTTCTCCGGCGCCTCTTCAGTTCATAGCGCCCTACACCGGCTGCACCATAGGCGAGTATTTCAGAGATAACGGGAAGCACGCTCTCGTCGTATACGACGACCTTTCCAAGCACGCCGTGGCTTACAGGCAGTTATCGCTGCTCCTCCGGCGGCCTCCGGGAAGGGAAGCGTACCCGGGAGACGTGTTCTATCTCCATTCAAGGCTTCTCGAGAGGGCGGCTAAATTGAGCGACGCCCTCGGCGGAGGCTCTCTTACGGCGCTCCCGATTATAGAAACTCAAGCCGGAGACGTCTCGGCGTATGTTCCGACTAACGTCATATCCATCACGGACGGGCAGATTTATCTTGAGTCCGACCTCTTCTATTCGGGCGTCAGGCCCGCCATAAACGTCGGTCTTTCGGTGTCCCGCGTTGGAGGAGCCGCGCAGATAAAGGCCATGAAGCAGATAGCCGGAACGCTACGGCTTGAGCTTGCTCAGTACAGGGAACTCGCGGCCTTCGCGCAGTTCGGGAGCGACCTTGACCCCGCGACCCAAAGGCAGTTAGCCCGTGGAGGACGCCTCGTAGAGATCTTGAAGCAGGGACAGTATAAGCCGCTGTCGGTAGAGAAGCAGGTGCTTATCATATACGCCGCCACGAACGGCTACATTGATGCCTATCCCGTGAGCGTTCTCAAAAAATACGAGGAAGAACTCTACGCGTTTTTTGAAACGAGACGGCCAGAGGTGTTGAAGGAACTCGCCGACAAAAAAGCCCTTGACGACGACATGAAGAAAAAACTGAACGCCGCCTTGAACGAGTTCAAGGAACTCTTCGTAGCGGAGGAGAAATAACAAAGTCTCATGGCAACTCTTAGCGACATAAAACGCAGGATAAAGAGCGTAAAGAACACAAGGCAGATAACCAAGGCCATGAAGATGGTTTCCGCCGCCAAGCTTCGCCGCGCGCAGGAAGAGATGCTTGCCGCGAGGCCGTACGCGGAAAAGATTAAATCCCTTGCCGCCTCGATGGCGTCCAAGGTAACGCCTGAAAGCCACCCGCTCCTGAGCAAAGGCTCCGGCGAGGGCAAAACCGAGCTGATACTCATAGCGTCCGACAGGGGGCTTTGCGGAGGCTTCAACGGGCAGCTTATAAGGACAGCCGAGAGATTCGTGCGCGAACACCCGGAAGTCAACGTCAGCATGAACCTCATCGGCCGCCGCGCCATGGAGTATTTCAAGAGCAGGTCTATTCCAATAGTAAAGGCAAGGCCCTTTGGCAACGGAAGGCCGACGTATGCCGCGGCCGTGGAAATAGCCGAGGACTGCGTAAAGGGTTATATGGAGGGACGTTCCGGCGAGGTGTATCTCATATACAGCGAATTTAAATCCATTCTCACGCAAAAGCCCGTGGTGCAAAAACTCCTTCCCGTAACGCCCGAGTCGGAGGTGAAAGAAGAATTGGCCGAGTTCCTGTTCGAGCCGTCGGAAGAGGGCGTGCTATCGAGCCTTTTGCCGAAATATATAGAAGTACAGCTCTTCAAGGGGCTTTTGGAATCTTCCGCGAGCGAGTACGGCGCGAGGATGACGGCCATGGATTCGGCCTCCAAGAACGCATCAGAGATGATAAACGGCCTCACGCTCAAGTATAACAGGGTGCGTCAGTCGGTGATAACCAAGGAACTGATGGAGATTATAGGCGGCGCCGAGGCATTGAAGTAATACGGTTATCGGTTAGGGGGCTGTCCCCGGAATACAGACGAGAGACGGAGGTTTGAGATGGAGAATAAAAATATAGGGAAGATAACGCAGGTCATAGGGCCTGTTCTCGACATCGAGTTCCCGCCCGGCAAAGTGCCGCCGATTTATAACGCCATAAAGGTTACGAACCCGAGCATAAACGACAAGGAATGGAACCTCGTGGTCGAGGTTGCCCAGCACATAGGCGAAAACACGGTTCGGTGCATAGCAATGGACGCGACCGAAGGCCTTGTAAGGGGAGCGGTTGCCATGGACACCGGCGACGGCATATTGGTTCCGGTCGGCAAGGCCGTCCTCGGGAGGATAATTAACGTCATCGGAGAGCCTGTTGACGAAGGAGGCCCGGTAAAGAGCGAAAAGCGCTACCCCATACACCGCCCGGCCCCGACATTCAAAGACCAGTCCACGAAGATGGAAGTCTTCGAGACAGGCATCAAGGTTGTTGACCTTCTTACCCCGTATTTGAAAGGCGGAAAGATAGGGCTTTTCGGAGGCGCCGGAGTCGGCAAGACGGTTCTCATCATGGAACTCATCAATAACGTCGCAATGCAGCACGGCGGATACTCGGTCTTTGCCGGAGTCGGCGAGAGGACGAGGGAAGGAAACGACCTCTGGCTTGAGATGAAAGAGAGCGGGGTCATAGACAAGGCCGCCCTCATCTACGGACAGATGAACGAGCCACCGGGCGCGAGGGCGAGGGTCGCTCTTACCGCTCTCACGTCCGCGGAATACTTCAGAGACGAGGAAGGGCAGGACGTCCTTCTATTCATAGACAACATATTCAGGTTCGTGCAGGCCAATTCCGAGGTCTCGGCGCTTTTGGGCCGCATCCCCTCGGCGGTCGGATACCAGCCGACTCTTTCGACCGACGTCGGAGAGTTGCAGGAGAGGATTACCTCGACGACAAAAGGCTCGATTACCTCGGTGCAGGCCATATACGTGCCTGCCGACGATTTGACTGACCCGGCCCCGGCAACGACCTTCGCGCATCTCGACGCGACGACGGTTCTTTCGAGGCAGATAGCGGAGCTCGGCATATACCCGGCCGTTGACCCTCTCGATTCGACTTCCCGTATTCTCGAACCAAGCATAGTCGGCGAAGAGCACTACGCGACCGCGAGAAAAGTCCAGCAGGTACTTCAAAAGTATAAAGACCTTCAGGACATAATCGCCATCCTCGGCATGGACGAACTTTCCGAAGAGGACAAGTTAGTCGTCGTGAGGGCGAGGAAGATCCAGAGGTTCCTGTCCCAGCCATTCTTCGTTGCCGAGCAGTTCACAGGCACGCCCGGGAAATTCGTTTCCGTGAAAGACACGGTAAAGGGCTTCAGGGAGATAGCCGAAGGCAAGTATGACGATATTCCGGAACAGGCGTTTTATATGGTCGGCTCGATAGAGGAAGTTTTAGAGAAGGCCGAAAAACTGAAGGTGTAGGCAGGGGTGACCTCCCCGCTTAAGATTGCGGGGACAGGCTCTGCACCCGTAATGTATTAATTTGCTTTGTGCCATGCGCACCACCGGGGTGTATTAGATTCATCGTGCTGTCCGCAAGGACAGGGCTGAATCTCCGATTGCTTTTAAATTATATGAAAAACCTTCTCCCAAAGGTGGTATCAGTTTCATCCCTCTCCCCAAGGGGGAGAGG
>JBAQMW010000035.1:0-3232 GCA_049303155.1 Thermodesulfobacteriota bacterium
ACATAAAACCGCGAAGACCGAAAACGCCGCTATCTTAAGGAGAGTTTTTTTCATGATTTCCCTTGAGGCCTGTTAAGCCAAAATATAAAAACAATAAGACCCATGAAAACTATCGTGCCTATGGACACAGTCCTTGTCGCGTAGGCTATCGTAGGGGTAAAGGCGTCGGGGCTTGTGTCTTTAAGCACGGCGTATATGTGCCAGTCCTCTCTTATGGCAGACCTTATAAAACCCATAAGCCCCATAAGCCACGTGAACGAAACCGCGAGGAGCACGAGAGCGTACTGGCTCCTTTCCGGAACGTTACCCCATTGCACGGCCTCCTCTTCCGCGCCGCGGTGCATCAAAAACTCGATTATCGCACAAACCCCTATCGCGACAAGGCTCATTACGACTTGCGGCACGCTTGATGCTACCTTATAAACAGTATTGGTGAAATACCCGTAATACACGCCCAAAAACATTATATTGACGAGGGCCGCCGCAAAGACCGCCGCTTGAGCGAGTTTTCCGTACCATGCCCAAGAAGCCGTTATGACGCTTCCCGACCTCCAGTAAAGGAGAAAACTCAAAAAGGTAAAAAGTATGATGGCGTTCACCGCGATATTTTTCGCAGGCATAATCCCCAAAGGCCCGAGAATCGGATGATACTGGCTACCTATGGCCGAGAGTTCGGAGGGAGTCATGGCGGGCGTATGAGGCGTGAACCAGACAAGGAACGCACCCCCGATGAAAAAGGCGATATATTTTATGTAAGGAACGTACCGCTCGCCTCCTCTGCGCCTCGAAAGTCCGCACCACAGGTAATAATTCGCGGAAAGAAAAAGCGCGCCTATGAGCACGGCCTGCACAACGAACATCCACCCGAAGGCTCCTCCCATGAGGGTTATGCCCATCTGCTGGCTATAGGCGTAAATCTCTGCGGTAAGCCAGTATCCGGCGAACGGAAGAGGCAAAAGAGAAAGTATGGAGACGAAGTTCGCCGTGTAACCCATCCAGTCGTAGTGGGCCTTTTCCTCGCGACCTTCGGCGCTTAAAAACCTGTACGCGGCGTAGGCCGCCACTATCGAGCCTCCGAACGCGACGTTCGCGATAAGGCGGTGGACGTTAAGGGGCATCCAAAAGGGATTCGTGATTGCCTGCCATAGGTTTCCCGTAAACTCGCCCGAACCGTTCACACCCGCCGGACTCATCATGAAACTTGTCCAAGCGTTCGCGATGAACATTATCGAAGTGCCGGAGACGTTCAGGCCGAGGCCCAATAAAAGATGCAGGGGTTTCAGCCTCCCGGTCATCCTCTCCCAGCCGTAGTAGTAGGCGTAGAGAAATACGTTTTCAAGGACGAAGAGGAGGATATAAACGAAGTAGGTAGGCTTAAAAACCTTTCCCATATAGCCCATAAGGGCCGGATAGAAGAGAAAAAGCGCCGCCGCGAACACGACGCCGGTTATCGCGGTAAGAGAGTACGCGGTCGTCGAGACCCTCATAAACTCGTAAGCGACTCGGTCGTAACGCCCGTCTTTTTTTATATGGCCCGTAAACTCGAGAATGAGGACGAATATGGGCACGGCAAGAATAAAGGCCGCGAACCAAAGATGTGTCTGCGCGAGGAGCCATACCGCTAAGCGGCGGCCGTGCGCGCCTCCGCCCTCATAACCAAAGGCGTGCGACGCGGTTGCGCAAAAGAAAAGCAAGGCAAGGCAAATAAAAAATATCGTTTTCTTTCTTCCCACGTCTCCCCTTTAACCTCCACTGCTTCAATTTGCCTTGCGCTATGCGCACCACAACAACTTATTGATCCATTGCGCCGTAATCCCCCCTGGACCCCCCCTTTGAAAAAGGAGGGAACCGTCCCCGCATGGCAAGGGTGACCTCCCCGCTTAATATTGCGGGGACAGGCTCTGCACCCATAACGTTTTAACTTGCATCGCGGCATGCATACCGCCGGGGTTTATTCATTCATTATGCCGTCAGTAAGACATTAACCTCCGTAGAAAAAAGAAAGCCCCTGCGCCTTGAAAAGCGCGAGGTCGAGGAGCAGGAAAATCCCCAGAGCGGCCGCGAAAAACGCGGCAAAAACCGCCAAACCCTTCATGTCTTTATTCCAACTCCCTTATTGACAGAGGCCGTTAAATAAACTACCCTTACGCTATGGGCGACGCCTTTAATTCGCGGAAAAACCCGGTTGATATGATAATCCTCATCGGCGGAATAGTAAACATTTTTCTGGTTTGTCTTGTCATCTTATTTTACGTTAAAACCCTCTAAAAGGCCGAACCGATGCCTGAGCTGAGACTAAATCTCGTAACCCGCGAATGGGTGATTATAGCCACGGAAAGGGCCAAAAGGCCGGAGGATTTCAAAAGCCTTCCGACCAGAAAGGCCGTGCCCGACTTTTTGAAGGGCTGCCCGTTCTGTCCGGGAAACGAAGAAAAGACCCCGAAAGAGACCTTCCGCGTGAACGGCGACAAAAACTGGCGGATAAGGGTCGTGCAGAATAAATTCGCCGCCCTCTCGGAGATAGGCGAGAAAAAGAGGGTTAATAACGGAATAAGGCGCATGGTAAACGGCGTCGGACGGCACGAGGTCATAATAGAAACCCCGCAGCACGACGTTCATCCCGCGCTTCTTCCGATAGAGCACATGGAAGACCTCATCCACATATACAGAAACCGTTTTCTCGACGCGTACCACGACCCGAGGGTCGAGCACGTCATAATCTTCAAAAACCACGGCGAGCGGGCCGGCACGTCCCTCGAACACCCGCACTCTCAACTCATCGCGACGCCGATAGTACCGGCGCAGTACCGCGACAGGATGGAGGCCGCCACCCATTACTTCGACGATACGGGGGTCTGCCTCATATGCGACGAACTCCAAAGCGAACTAAGCGAGGGAAAGCGCATCATCATGGATACCGCGCACTTCACAACCTTTATCCCGTACGCCGCGCTCTCGCCGTTTCACACGTGGATATTCCCGAAGCGCCACACGGCGGCCTTTTCGGACATAACCGAGCCGGAGATAACGGATCTCGCGCTGCACCTTAAAAGCATACTCTGCAAGCTTTACTACGGGCTCGATAATCCGGACTATAACTACGTCATACGCTCGGCCAAGCCAAGCGAAGGAAGAAACGAATACGTGCACTGGTACATAGCCATAGTGCCCCGTATTACGCGCACGGCCGGCTTCGAGATAGGAAGCGGCATATACATCAACAGCTCCCTTC
>JBAQMW010000036.1:0-3240 GCA_049303155.1 Thermodesulfobacteriota bacterium
CGCCTAATGCGCCGGAGCGGGAAACCTACGCCGCGGCAACGATAGAGCCGGACGAGGAGAAGAAAAAAGTCATCTTCATAGACGACGACAAACTCGCAATAGCCATAGCGCAACACAGCCTTGCAGACCTTGACATCTCTCTTACCACGGTAAAAAGCGGCGAGGAGGCTTTAAAGCAAATCTCCTTATCGCACTTTGACATCATAATAACCGACCTTCATTTGAAAGACCCGTCCGACCCGAACCGCCAGCTTGACGGCGAAGACGTGCTTAAAAGGGTTGCCGCGCTCGGAAAACCCATACCCGCCATAATAACCACCGGAAAAGACATCATAGACGACCTCGCGCTCGACCCGAAATGGTTCGACCTTAAGGTAAGGGGCTTCATCCAAAAAGGCAACCCCTTCTGGGCCGACGAACTCAAGACCAAACTCAGGGAAATTCTGGATCTGGCTTGAGACCGTCTTGTCCTTGCGGACGGCAAAATGAATTGATAGGCCGCCGTGGCATGTAGGCCCCGAAGTAAGTTAAAACATTGAGGGTGCAGGCGTCACGCCTGCCGGTAATCGGTTTCCAAAAAGGCGTAGGCGTTGTGGTTGTGGATGGATTCGAAGTTCTCGGCCTCTATCCGCGCGTGGTAAAGGCCTTTTATTTTTTTGAGTTTAATCGCGACTTCCCGAACAACGTCCTCCACGAATTTGGGGTTTTCGTAGGCCTTTTCCGTAACGTATTTTTCGTCCGGCCTCTTGAGTATCGAATAAACCGGGCTCGACGCCGACGCCTCGATTGCCTTTATTATGTCCTCTATCCAGACAAAGCCCTTAAACTTCGCCCCGACCCGCACAATGCCTCTTTGGTTATGCGCCCCGTAACGGCTTATCTCCTTCGAGCAGGGGCAAAGGGTGGAGACAGGCACGGATACCTCCAAAACGAAATCCAGCTTATCGGAAAGCGCCCCTGAAAATCTGCACCCGTACTCCATCAGCCCCTTCTTGCCGGAGACAGGGGCGCTCTTTTCTATGAAATACGGAAACTCGACTTCAAGATGAGCAACCCCGGCGTCGAACCTCTTTTTCATTTTCTTCAATATCTGCGGGAAGTTTTTTACGGTTATCTCGCCCCTGTGCTCGTTAAGGATTTCGACGAAGCGGCTCATGTGCGTGCCCTTGAATTGGTGGGGCAGGTCAACGTACATGTTTATCGAGGCGACGGTGTGCTGGATTTTCTTCTTCTTGTCGAGGACTACGACAGGATAGCGTATGCCCTTTACCCCTACTTTATCTATGCCGATTTTTCTCGGGTCGGGCTCGCTCTGGACGTCTTTAAGGGTTTTCTTATTCATAATACGCGGCGGCGGCCTTTTCGGATTCCCATACCCGGACGAGGCTTACCTTGACGTTGCCGTCGTTCAAGGCCTTTGACAACTCCTCGTAAATATACCGGGCGATATTCTCCGCGGTCGTGTTGATTTTATCGAACGGAGGAATCTCGTTAAGGTAGCGGTGGTCAAGGCGCTCCATTATCTTTTCCGTCTCCGCCTTGAAGGCCTTGAAATCGAGGGCTATGTCCATGCTGTTAAGTTTTCCGGCGCGGGCGTGCGCCTCCACCCGCCAGTTGTGGCCGTGTAGCCTCTCACAAGCGCCTTCGTAACCCCTTAAGTTATGGGCCGCGGCAAAATGAGTCTCTATGGTGAGTTCGTACATGAAGGGTAGTTTAGCAGGAAATTCTAAAAATGTGAAGAGGGGAAGATGGAATATTTATGAGGGCGTTATGCGCTCGCGCGGTGGAATGCGAGCGGAACAAGTCAAATCTTTTAACGGCTGAAAACGACCTTTTTGAAAACCCTTTTGCCTGCCTGAATAAGGAGCGGCTCTTTTGTCGAAACCTCTGTTTTTTTGTCCATTATCTTCTCGCCGTTTATCTTAAGCCCGCCCTGCTCGATTAGCCGCATGGCATCAGATGTGCTTTTAACGGCCCCCGCCTCGACCAACACCTTGGGCAGCCACATCTTTTCACCCTCAGCCTTTACGATAACTTCTTCTATATCGTCAGGCACTTCTTTCTTTACGAAAAGATTTTTAAACCCCTCTTTAGCCTTTTCCGCCTCATCGCTTCCGTGGAAGCGTTTCACAAGTTCGAAGGCCAAGGCCTCCTTAGCCTCTTTCGGATGCACCACACCTTTCTTTATATCTTCGATTCTTTCAAAAGAAACCTCGCTCAAAAGAGAATAATACCTGAGCATCAGTTCGTCCGATATGCTCATCACCTTGCCGAATATTTCCTTCGCCGATTCCGTTATACCGATATAATTGCCGAGGGACTTGCTCATCTTCCGGCACCCGTCAGTGCCTTCGAGTATCGGCATGGTGAGTATGACTTGCGGCTCCTGGTTGAACTCTTTTTGAAGGGTTCTCCCGACAAGGAGGTTAAAAAGCTGGTCGGTGCCTCCTAATTCCACGTCGGATTTCAGAACAACCGAGTCATAGCCCTGAACGAGCGGATAGAGGAATTCGTGTATGGCTATTGGACGTCCTTCGCGGTAGCGCTTGGTAAAGTCGTCCCTCTCGAGCATCCGCGCCACGGTGAACTTCGCGGCTATGCCTATCAACTCTACCGACGTAATTTTGTCCATCCATTCGCTGTTGAACACGACCTCGGTCTTGGTTTTATCCAGTATCTTAAATACCTGCTCTTTATATGTGTCGGCGTTTTTCAACACCTCTTCCCTCGTAAGGGGCTTTCTTGTCTCGTTCCTTCCGGTCGGGTCTCCTATCATGCCCGTGAAATCCCCTATCAAAAGAAGCACGTGGTGCCCGAGGTCCTGAAACTCCTTAAGCTTCCTTATTAGAACCGTATGGCCGAGGTGCAAATCAGGCGCGGTCGGGTCGAACCCGGCCTTTACGCGAAGAGGCTTGCCCGTCTCAAAAGAACGGGTGAGTTTTTCAAGAAACTCATCACTGCTTATGAGGCCTGATGAGTTTCTCTTTATGACTTCAAGCTGCTTTTGAGGGCTTAGAAATTTTTCCACGGCCTTGATCCCCCCTAACCCCCCTTTGAAAAAGGGGGTAATCTTTTCTTTCATGGTATTTTACGGATAAAAAAGGTTATCAGAAAAACCAAGGAAAGGCAAAAGAGAAATGGGCGGGGCTGAGCCCCCCGCTTAATATTGTCCACCTCGCCTATGGCGGGCGAGACCTCGTCCGCAGGAATGCGAGACCTCGCCTGAAGGCGGGCTTGTAG
>JBAQMW010000037.1:0-3859 GCA_049303155.1 Thermodesulfobacteriota bacterium
GGATAGACCCCGTGCGAAAAAGACCGTTTTCCGAAGTGAGCGCCGAGGTTATCTTTAAACCGTCGCCAGGATTTTCAGCGAGTTCAAAGGCCGTTTATGACATATACGACGAATGGGTTGAAATCCTGGACGGCGCCATAGCCGTCGGCGATAAAAGCGGGGACAATATTTCTCTCTCATACCGCTTCGTAAGGGGACTTACGAGGTATGCCGAGGGCAGCGGCGTTTTAGGGATTACGCGGAGTTTCAGCGCCGGAGCCCTTGCGCGGTATTCTTTTATGGACGACAAGTATATCGAAAAAGGCTATTTTGTGGATTATAAACACCAGTGCTGGAACGTCCGGGTGAAGTACTCCGAAAGGCTCGAAGAGAGGATAGTGTTTTTGACGTTCGGCTTAAAGGGCGTGGGAGAGGTGTTCGGCGCAGAGGCAGGGCTTGACTAACGGCTCTCCCCTTTTACAAAGGGGAGGCGGAGGGGATTTATGAGCGGCGATTACGCGAGAAGAGAATGCGGGGCAACGGTTGTTCTTACGCCTTCGGAGTCGAAGAGGCTTATTGCGAAGGCCGTAAAGGAGATGAGCGAGGTCAAGAAGGCGTTGAAAGACGGCGTCATTATCATCATAGGCGGCACTACGAACGCGTTCGTCGTCGAGGAACTTACCGGTAGAGAGTTCCATAAGTTTTGGTTCGCGGCAGGAAGGATAACGCACGGCGAATTCGGCGCGAACGAGCCCGGAAGGAGAATCAAGCCGCTTGTAATAAGAAAAGGCGTTTTAACTGACGAGCATCCGGGAGACGCGTTAAAGGGATTTACCGGTGACGACGTTTACATAAAAGGCGCGAACGCCGTTGATTCTTACGGGTGCGCCGGGGTCTTGATGTCGAGCGACACCGGAGGCGCGATAGGCGCGGCCATGGGGATACTTAACGCGAGGGGAAGCAGCCTCATAGTTCCGGTAGGGCTCGAAAAACTTGTTCCCTCCGTGGTCGAGGCAAGCAGGCATTGCGGGCAGGGGAGATTCCGTTATTCCACCGGAGACCCGGTGGGCATGATGCCGCTCGTGAACGCGAGGGTCGTAACCGAGATAGACTCTATCGAGATGCTTTTCCCGGATGCGGGCCTTAATGCGACGCACATAGCCGGAGGAGGGGTTAACGGGTCCGAAGGTTCTGTCGCGCTTTCCATAGAGGGGCGTAGTGAGGCCGTGAAAAAGGCCTTTGATTATATCCTCGGCATAAAGGGAGAGAAGGCCGTAACTGCTTGAGTCGAGTGAGCGAAAAAGAGAGATTTTTAAACGTTCTTTCGGGCGAGCCGGTTGACAGGCCGCCTTTTATCGCGCCGGGCGCCCTTATATTAGAGCCTTTTGCCGAGGCATTGACGCGGGGATTCAAACTCGAAAAATTAAAGAGCAGCCCCGATGCCCTCGCGGAGTTGTCTTTATTCATGAGAAAAGAGGCTGGCTTCGAAAACGTAGGCATGCCGTTTCTAATAAGGCTTGAGTCCGCCTCTTACCACGGGGAACCGGACGAGGTTTTTTCCGGCTCAAAACCGCTTGAGTTTGCCTATCCCCTGAAGGACGTTTCGGATTATAAAGGGCTTAGTCAAAATAAAGAGCCGCTTCGCCTCGGCCTCGACACAATAAGGATTCTTTCCTCCAAGGCGAAGGATACCCCTGTCATAGCGGACGTCTGCGGTCCGGTAAGCCTCGCGGCTTCTCTTTTGGACGGCAAGACTCTTTTAAAGTCAATGGCAAAAGACCCTCTTGGAACGCGCGGACTGCTTGAGTTTCTTGCGAAAAACACCGTTGCCTACGCAGTCGCGCTTAAAAAAAACGGGGCGGACGCGGTTTTTATCTCGGATAATTTTTCGACCGCGCTTACGCTCGGAAAACCGTTTTTCAGGGAGTATGCCCTTTGTTATTTGAACGTCCTTTGCGGCGCGATTCGCGAGGCAGGGTGTCTTTCGATTGTGCATCTTTGTTCGGATGTTACGGGCTTGACCAATGAGATTAAAGACCTCCGCGCCGATTGCGTAAGCGTTGATTCCGAAACTTCGCTTCGGCCGTTAAAGGCCGCGTTACCGGGTAAAAGAATCATGGGCAACATAAAGGTTACCCCCTTTTACAAAGGGGGGTTAGGGGGGATTAAGGCCGAAGCGTTTTCGGTTCTCCCCCGACCCACGCCGCTTGGCGTGGGTGCCCCGAAAGGGGAGACAGAGGGGATTTCCGGAAATTCTCCTTTGGACGTAAGGCAAGAGGTTTCGGCGTTTAAGGAAAACCTGCCCGACCCCTGCTTAATGCCTGCTGGGGCAAGCATCATCGGCCCGTCGTGCGGGATTACGCGGGAGGCGAGGCTTTCCTGTTTTAGGGAGGTAAAGGATATTTTGTCAGGATATTTGTAGGACAGGTGACCCTTCCCGACCCATCCCTCCGGGATGGGTTCCCCGCCTGTCTATTAAAGTTCTTGATTTCGCATGAGGTGGTGATTTAGAATCACTCTTTACCGTTTATATTGTATATCAGCCATTTAGGGTTAATGCATATCAGGGCTAAAGCCCTGAGTTACAAAAAACAGAAAGGCGACAAGTGAAAGTTCTCATGAGATTTTTAGTTGTTTTTTTTGCCGCAATCGCGCTCTTTATTTTTCCGGTGAAGGCATCTTCCACGGACGCCGGCATAATCAAGATTGCAGTAGCGCCTTTAAAGATAAACGCCCCGTTGGGACAGGAATACATCAAGGGAGCGGTAATGGACATGCTTTCTTCGAGGCTTGGGGGCAAGGACGGCGTCGAGCTTCTAAGCGCTGACGTTGCGGGTAAGGCGGTAGTGGAACTTGGCGAGCATCCGGGCGTCGAAACCCTTTCCGTTGTATCCAAGAGAATCGGGGCGGATTTCATGCTCTACGGAAGCATCTCGGTTATCGGGGAGAGCGTGAGTTTGGATGTATTTCTTTTTAACGCTAAAACCGCGAAGACCGAAGGCGTTTATTCCGGCGGCAAGGGCATAGGGAGCGTCGTGGGCATTACCGAGGACGTGGCTTCGCGAGCGGTTTCTTTGATGAGAGGCGAAGTTTCGGCGGAAGTTCCGTCTGTTTATACAGGCAAGTTCGCGAAGAAGGAAGAGAAAAAAGAGGCATTGCCCGTTAAAGAAGAAAAGACCGTTGGAGAAGAATTCGTCGTGAAAAAGGACTCTTCCGGAGCGAAGAAGGCGTCTTGGAGGGCCGACGCGGGTGACGAGTTCGTTAAGGCCATGGAGATATTCGACGCTGACGAAGACGGAGTTAACGAGGTGTTCGTGCTCGCCGAAAAAAGCGTAACTGCTTATAGGTTTGCCGATGGCGGGTTAACGAAGGTGAAAACGCTCGATACGTCCGCCTCAGGCGGCGGCGAAAACGTTTCCATGACGAGATTCGTCGATGACAATGGAAAGACGTATTTCTATGTGTCGAGGGTCGGGGCTAATCAGGCCGAAACCTGCGAGATTAAATACGTCAAAGGCGAGTTGAGTCTCGGCTCGTGCGAGATGAAGTATTTAGCGAGGGCGATTGAAATCAACGGGAAGCATGTCCTTTTAGGGCAGGAGTTTCGGAGGGAGTGGGGATTTAAGAAGGCTGTTTTCGTTTTAAAGGTTACCCCCTTTTCCAAAGGGCGGGGTACCCATCCGGAGGATGGGTCGGGGGGGATTAAGAAAGAAGGCAACGGTTTTTCGCGCGGAGAGGACTTGGCCCTTCCGGACGGGACAAACCTCTATGGCTTTGAAATCACGGATCTTACCGGCGACGGCGTGGATGAGCTTCTTTTGATTGACGACAACGGGTATCTCAAGATATGCGAGAAAAAGGATAAGGCATGGGCTAAGGC
>JBAQMW010000038.1:0-4462 GCA_049303155.1 Thermodesulfobacteriota bacterium
GTCCCCGCCCGCTACAAGCGAGGTCTCGCCCGCCACAGGCGAGGCGGACAATCTTAAGCGGGGAACCAGTTCTTTTTATAAATATTTTTGCGGGAATGACAGAAAGGGGGCGCCGCTGAAAAAGGGAGAGAGTATCCCGTAGAAGCAAGGCGGCCGGCACTATAAAGTGTCCGGCCGCTTAGAGACTATTGATTTGACTTTTGTCATTTACGGAAAGGCGCCCCCGTGCGATACTAAACTCGAAAAGGAGGTTGCCCATGCTTTTTTCCATGATGCACGTAATACACCTGATTGCGGTGATTCTCTGGATAGGGGGGCTAGGGTTCATAACCATACTCGTCCTTCCCCTCATAATAAAGATGCCCGACCCTCTGCAAAAGGTCCTCTTCTTTCAGAGGATAGAGCACAAATTTGCGCCAATGGCGAGGGTATATAACGCGATAACAGGCATAACCGGCTTTACAATGATGTTCATGACCGGCGCACAGAGTGTCCTCTTTACGAGGGCCGGCCTTCCGCTTCTTTTCATGTCGGGCGTATGGGTTTTCTGGGCGATAATGCTCTTCGGACTCGAGCCGATTATCATAAGAAGGATGCTCGACAACATGGCCAAAGGCGGCAAAAAAATGGAAATAGAAGCCGTGTTTTCGCGGATGAACAGGCTCCACCTGGCGCTTCTCGCGCTTTCTCTCGCGGCGGTAGCGGCAGGGGCGGCCTTTGCCCACGGATTTTTTATCTGATCTCAGTCAGCGCCACTTTCGTAAAACGGCGCGTATTGCCGCAAATCTGACATTTTTACGCGGGCAATTTATTGTAAATGAATCTTGGGTTACGAAAGTGGCGCAGGCGCGCCCTCCAATCGCAGAAGAAACTCCTTAATCCCCCCTAACCCCCCTTTGTAAAAGGGGGTAACCTTTGTCTCAACTCCACCCGCGGAATAACCGCCGAGCCCGTTTGTGCCGACGACCCTGTGGCACGGAACTATTATCGGCAGAGGATTTTTGCCGCACGCTCCTCCAACTGCCCTCGCGCCATTGTTACTTCCTATCTCCCGCGCTACATCAGAGTAGGTTTTGGTCTCTCCGTAAGGAATGCGCGAAAGCGCGGCCCACACCTTGATCTCGAATTCCGTGCCTTCGGGGTCAAGCCATAAATCGAACGAAACCTTTTTGCCCTTAAAATACGAATTCAAGAGTTTAAAAAGCCGCGCGAACCCCCCTTTTTTCTCGACTATACGCGCCCCATACTTCCTTTTAATCTCTGCGACGAACTCGGCTTTTCTTACGCCTACGCAAATCTCCTTAAGCCCGCCTCTACAGGAAGCAACGAATATCGCTCCTATCGGCGAGGCGAACCGGCCTATCGCAAATATATTACCCGGCTTTTGACTTGACATGGACTCTTCTGGTATATTTATCGTCATAAAATACAAGGAGGCCGATTCTCATGAAAAAAATACTGCTTACGGTAATAGCCCTCTTCGTTGCGGGAGGAATGGCCTTTGCCGCGGGTCACAAGATGGTGGATTCGGACGGACTTAAGATTATGATGAAACAGGAAAAGAATCTGAAGATAGTGGACGTCCGGGAGCCGGAACTCTTTAACGAAGGCCACATCCCGGGCGCCATCAACATACCCTACGACGACGCGGAGAAGAGGGTGCTTAAAGAACTAAAAAAAGACGAAACAATCGCCTTTGTCTGCCACGGCGGCCCCATGGGAGACGAACTCGCTGAGATTCTCATAAACAACAATTACAAAAAGGTCTACAACTTAACGGGCGGCATGAGAAAATGGAACGGGACTAAGGTTAAAAATTAGGGGCATGCCCTTAATTTTTATAAGCCACGACCGTCTTAGGCTCCGACATCTTGGCCATCATCAAATCCCTTACCAAAGAGAAAGAGGCCATCTCCGCGGCGTTGAGTCTTCTTCTCGGCTCGGCCTTGACTGAAAGGGGGTTCACCATCTTGCCCCTTACCCTTACCTCATAGTGAAGATGCGGGCCTGTCGAGATTCCGGTCGAGCCGACGTAACCTATGACGTCTCCCTGCTCGACCTTTATTCCTTTCTTTATTCCCTTTTTAATCGCCTTAAAATGTCCGTAGGCAGTCTCATAATTTGAATTGTGCCTTACTACGACGAAATTTCCGTAACCGCTCTTCCATCCCGCGAATACCACGCGCCCTGTTCCTGCCGTCTCCACAGGCGTTCCGCTCGGGGCGGCGTAGTCTATGCCGTGGTGCGGCCTGAATACCTTTTTTATCGGATGGTAACGCTTTTTGGAAAAATAACTCGATATGCGCCTGTATCTTAAGGGCGATTTAAGGAGAGTCCTCGAAATGGAGCGGCCCTCTTCGTCGTAGTACTCGCCCTTGCCAGATTTATCCTCGTAATAAATGGCGGCATAGGTTTTTCCCGAATTCACGACCTCAGCGGCCAATACCCTCCTCGAACCAATCTCTTTCCCCTCCGTGGAAACGCTCTCGTAAACCGCGGCAAAGGAATCCCCCTTCCTCGTCTCGGTCGAAAAATCCACGTCCCACGCGAATATGTCGGATAATTCCATTATAATCTCAGGCGGCAATCCGGCATCGATGCCGGAGGCGTAAAGGGAATTATCTATGACGCCGCTTGCGCTCTTTACCGTAACAGTCGAGGGCGCCTCGAACCGGGCGACCAAAAAGCCGCCCTCGGAAGACTCGTCCGGGGTTATCAGCAACCCTTCGAGAGGCGCGTGTCTATACTCGACGCTTTCGATGCGTCCGTTGGTCTTCACGGCCTTAAAGACGTCCCCTTCTCTTACCATCCGCGGGTCGTAAATCTCGGAGGTCTTTTTAACTATGACGGCCGCCTCGTCGCTCGAAAACCCGATTTCAAAAAGCGCCGCGTAAAAACTCCCGTTCCCCTTGACAATCACCTCAAAGGTCTCCGGAAGAGCGGGTGGGGTCGCGGCATTATTTTTAAAGACGGAGTCAATAATCGCGTTGGATTGGGGATTACCGTAGAGCGAGCCGCTTACGAGAAAAAAGGAAAAGACGGATATTGCGAGAAATGACGAACCGAAAAACAGGGGTTTCGCGTTCGAGAAAAGAAAATCCCGGACGCGTTTCGAAAGGCTTTTCCTGATTCCTAAATCCGGATCTTCTTTAAAATAGTATTGCATCGTCTCCAATGCCGGAAAATTTTAATTATAATATGAAAAAAATCGCTCCTTGTCAAGGCAACCGCTCGGAACCTTGACAAAACGCGATTCAGGGATAAACTCTTACCTGATACTCATCAGCCCTAAAGGGCTGAGCTGCTTGGATTTACCGATGGATAAAAAAGCCAAGATACTTATAGCCGACGATGAGATATTCTTCAGGACAGTTTTATCCGACCTCGTAAAAAGCCTCGGGCACGAGTGCGTTCTGGCCGAGAACGGGCTCAAGGCCCTCGAAGTTGCCGAGGCGGAAAACCCCGACCTCATACTCCTCGACATCGTAATGCCCTTGATGAACGGCATCGAATGCGCGAAGAGACTCAAATCCAACCCCCTTACCTCTCATACGCCGATAATCATGGTAACGTCCCTTACCGACAGGGAGCCGCGGATAAAGGCGCTTGAATACGGGGCCGACGAATTCTTGAATAAACCGGTCGACGAAATCGAATTCGCCGCGAGAATAAAAAACCTCCTTAAAATAAAAACCTTCGAAGACTACCTTCTGGAGCACAAAAAGGAACTCGAGGGCGAGGTTCTGCAAAAAGACTATAAACTCCGGACGGCCTACGAAGAGATAAAGCACGCCTACATCCAGACCATATACAGGCTCACTCTCGCGGCGGAAAGGCGCGACAAGACAACCGGAGAGCACATAAAGAGGATGAGCCTCTCGTCCAGGACTCTCGCGCGAAAAATCGGGTTGCCGGAAAACGAGGTCGAGGAGATATTCTTCGCGAGCCCCATGCACGACATCGGAAAGATCGGCATACCGGACGCGATACTGCTAAAGCCCGGGAAACTCTCGCTTGAGGAGTTCGAGATAATGAAGACGCACACCACTATAGGCGCCGAAATCCTCAAAGGCTCGGACTCCCCTATCCTCAAGAGAGGCGAGGAGGCGGCCATTAGCCATCACGAAAGATTCGACGGAAGCGGCTACCCGCAAGGGCTTAAGGGGAAAGACATCCCCATCTCTGGCCGCATCATCATCGTAGCCGACATATACGACGCACTCCGAAGCTCGCGGCCTTACAGAAAAACCTCATTTTCCCACGAAGAGGCAATATCGGAGATGCAGCGCACGGAGAACTTCTTCGACCCTGAAATAATGGGGGCGTTCCGCGAATGCGCCGGAGAGTTTGAAAAACTTTTCGACGGAAATAACGGGAAGAACGAATAAAATGAATGGCAGATATCAACCCGGCGCCACTGTAACTCAAGGCTTATGATGAATTTCCTCACCTTATCCCCTCC
>JBAQMW010000039.1:0-4245 GCA_049303155.1 Thermodesulfobacteriota bacterium
GCCATAACCTATAAGACCATGGACATAGACCGCGCAAAGGATCACGACTACTACAGCCTTGATGACATAAAGGAGAAGTTCGACGTAATCGTTTTGTCCGAGGTGATAGAGCATCTTCCCTTCCAAGACGGCGTTGACTTGCTTAAAAGGCTCGCCGCGCTTCTTTCTTCCGGAGGAAGGCTCATCGTCTCCACCCCGAATCTCCACCACCCGAACCGCTACTGGGATTCAGACCACAAGACCCCGTACAGGTACGACGAAATAGCGGCCGCGCTCGTGTCGGCCGGCTTCAATATCCGTAATATATACAGGACGTATAACGACCAGTTTGTAAGGCGTTTCGTGAGAGTTTATCTCATGGCGTGGCTTCATAGGTATCTGGACGTGGATTTCGCAAGGTCCATAGTGGTCGTCGCGGAAAAGCCGTGAAGATTGCCCTTATTACAAAGGGTTTTTTGAGTTCATGGGGCGGGGCCGAACGCATGAGCGTGAATGTCGCGAGGGAGCTTAAGAAGGCCGGCCACGAGGTTCATGTATATGCCGCGAGGGTCGGGGACGAGGCGATTCCGGGAGTCAGTGTTACAAAAGTGGAGGCCGCCGGATTTATCTCGGCTCTTAAAATCCTGAGTTTCAACGCTCGCGTGAGGAAACTTCTCCGCGCAAAGGACTACGACGTTCGATTGGGTTTTACGCAGGTTTTTCCGCTTGATGTCTACCGCGCAAGCGGCGGGGTGCACGAGCATTGGATGAGGCTTCAATATCCTAACCAGCTCTTGCGCGCGTTTAAATACGTTACTTCGCTCGTGCATTTGGCGGTAGTATGGATTGAAAGAAATATCGCAAAACCGAAAAATCACGGCTTCGTAATTACTAACTCTAAACTCGTCAAGACCCACGTAGAACAATACTTGGGCGTTAACGACTCGGACGTGCGCGTCGTTTATAACGGAATAGACCACGGCATTTTTAATCCGGAGGTAAAGAAGTTTCGCTCTGAAACGAGGCGTGCCTTGGGAATATCCGACGCCGATGTCGTTGCCCTTTATGTCTCGAATAACTGGACACGGAAAGGGCTTGATACTGTTTTAAGGGCAATGAAGGGTGTTAAAGGTTTGACGCTCGTCGTGGTGGGGAGGGGAAAGTCCGGGAAGTTTTTGAAGTTGATGAAGGATTTGGGGCTTGAAACAGGCCACGTGAAATTCGCGGGGCCGACGGGCAATATCGAGAGGTTTTACGGCGCCTCGGATTTTTTCGTCCTTCCCACGCAATACGACCCTTCGAGCAACGCCTGCTTCGAGGCTATGGCGTGCGGCCTGCCAGTAATAACGACGATAACGAACGGGGCATCGGAAGTATTGACTCACGCTAAGGACGGCTTTATCTTAGGCGATTGGCAGGACGACGTTTCGTTAAAAAGATTTTTTTCGGAACTAATGGACCCCGGCATGAGGCGTGCCGTAGGGGATGCGGCTGTTAAAAGAATTGAGGGATTTACGGTTGAAAGATGCGTCAACGAGATAATAGAGGTCTGCGAACTCGCGTTTAAAAAAAAGAAGGGGCGTGCCGAGGCTCGAAGGTTCGATGTCTCATGAAACTGGCGTTCCTTACAAACAGAATTGATAAGCCGAGCGCCCGCTACAGGTTCATTCAATATATTCCGTATCTTGAAAAACAGGGGTTGCGCGTAGAGGTTTTCAAGATACCAAGTAGTTTTTTAAAGAGGGCCGCGTTTTTCAAAACCCTCGGGGCCTTTGACTGCGTTTTTCTTCAAAGGAAACTCTTAAGTTTTTTGGATTGGCGCATCTTCAGAAAAAACGCCAAAAGCGTTGTTTACGACTTTGACGACGCCGTCATGTTCAGGGATTCGAAGAGCAAAAGGCCGGAGTCCTTTTTCAGGATGCTCATGTTTAAGCGGACAATCCACGGCTCGGACGCGGTCATATCGGGAAACAAATACCTTTACGAGTACGCCTCGCGGCATAACAAAAGAGTTTTCACGATTCCTACGGTCATAGACATGGCGCGGTACGGCGAGAAGAATTACGCCCCGGATTCAGGCGTCGTAACGCTCGGATGGATAGGGAGCGGCATAACTCTTTTTTATCTCGAAGAGATGAAAGACGCGCTGGACGAGGTTTTCGAAAGGCATCCTTTTACGCGCCTGAAAATAGTCGCGGATAAATTCTTCGATTGCGCCAAGATGCCGGTAATAAAAAAGAAGTGGAATTACGAGGAGGAAATCGCGGATTTGCATTCTTTCGACATAGGGCTCATGCCTCTTATTGACGACCCGTGGTCCAGGGGCAAGTGCGGATTCAAACTGCTTCAATATATGGCGGTCGGGGTTCCGGGGGTCGCCTCGAAGGTCGGGGTTAATTCCGAGATAGTAACCCACGGAATAAACGGGTTTCTTGCAAACGGCACGAAGGAATGGGTGGATTGCCTCTCGAAGCTTATAGAGGACGCCGCTTTAAGGGAAAGATTAGGACAAGAGGCGAGAAAGACGGTAAAAGAGAGATATTCGCTTGAGGTCAACGCCCCTAAATTGAAAAAGATAATCGAAAACACGGCCGAAAAAATTACGGAGACAAAAATAAAATGAACGTAGAAAAGTTTCTCCCGCGATTTTTAAGACGAAGGCTCGATTTCCACAGGACGTGCGTTGAGGACTTCGCGGACGCGGTAAGCAAGGAACTTCCTTCGGGCGCGCTTCTTCTTGACGCGGGCGCGGGCGAGTGCTGGTACAAGGAAAAATTCGCGCGCCAGAAATACCGCGCCGTGGACTTCGGCAAGGGTAAAGGTTCGTGGGATTACGGCAATCTGGACGTGGCGGCGAATCTCCTCGAATTGCCGTTCAAGACCGGTTCTTTCGACGCGGCGCTTTCGACGCAGGTGCTCGAGCACATAAACCGGCCAACGGAGTTTTTGAAGGAACTCAACCGGGTGCTGAAGCCCGGCGGTCATCTCTATCTCACCGCCCCTCAGGGATTCAAGGAGCATCAGGTTCCGTATGATTTTTTCCGCTACACGTCTTACGGGTTAAGATTTCTTTTCGAAGAGGCGGGGTTCAAAGTCGAGTACGTGAAACCCATGGGTGGATTTTTCTATTTCCTCTCGGACCGCATCGGGCCGGCGCATAGGTATCTTTTTAACAGTAAAAGGCCGTTTTTCTGGAAGATAGTGTTTCTTCCGCTCGAGCCGGTGTCGAAGATTTTTTTCACCATCATCGCGCCTCTTGTCATAGGGATGTTCGATTCTTTCGATAAACAGCAAAAATGGACGAACGGTTACATGTGCAAGGTTGCGAAATAACCGGCCTCGCGCTGCCGGCGGTTCTTTATAAAACAGGCGGAATATGATATAAATCCGCAGGCAGCGATGCGGCACGGTAATTTTTCTAAAACGAGATTGCTTCGGTCGCTTCGCTTCCTCGCAATGACACGCCGCAATGACGCACCGATTTTGTCATTGCGCGGGGCGCCCATGCGGAGCATGGGTCGGCGAAGCAATCTCTGACGCGGCGATTAGGTTTCAAATAAATATTATCAAGGAGGAAGCGGTGGCTAAAAAGGCGTTGATTACCGGCATCAGAGGCCAGGACGGGGCGTATTTAGCGGAACTTCTCCTTAGTAAGGGTTACGAGGTCATAGGGGCCGACAGGCGGAGCGCGGATTCGACCGCGTGGAGGATGAAAGAACTCGGCATAGAGAACAAGGTCAAAATCAAGTACATGGATCTCCTCGAATACACGAACGTCTTTGACGTCATAAAGACCGAAAAGCCGGACGAGGTCTATAACCTCGCGGCCCAGAGTTTCGTCGCCGCCTCTTTTGCGCAGCCCTTTCTCACCTCTCAGGTGGACGGTCTCGGGGTGCTTACCCTCCTTGAAGCGATAAAACACTTCAGCCCGGAAACCAAATTCTATCAGGCCTCGACCTCGGAGATGTTCGGCAAGGTGCAGGCAATTCCGCAGGACGAAAAAACTCCTTTCTATCCGAGAAGCCCCTATGCCGTGGCGAAACTCTTTGCTCATTGGATGACGGTGAATTACCGCGAGTCTTACGGCCTGCACGCCTCCTCCGGCATACTCTTTAACCACGAATCTCCCTTAAGGGGCGCGGAGTTCGTCACAAGGAAGATAACCATGGGCATTGCCGCCATAAAACACGGAAGACTGGACAAAATCACCCTCGGCAATCTCGACAGTAAGCGCGATTGGGGTTTTGCCAAAGAATACGTGGAGGC
>JBAQMW010000040.1:0-7932 GCA_049303155.1 Thermodesulfobacteriota bacterium
GCCGAGGAGGAACGCCGGGGTACCCACGCAAAGCGTGGGTCGTGCAAAGTTATGACGCTCTGTACGGAAAGGCGGCGCATGAAGGCTAAGGTATACGTAACTCTCAAAAAAGGCGTACTCGACCCGCAGGGCAAGGCTGTCCTCGGCGCCCTCGATACCCTCGGATTCAAGGAGGTAAAGGACTTGAGGGTGGGGAAGTTCGTGGAGATAGAACTCGACGCTCCGACAAAGGACGAGGCGAAAAAACGCGTAAAGGAGATGTGCGAGAAACTCCTCGCGAATACAGTGATGGAAGATTTCAAGATAGAGGTCGAGGGCTAAATGAGATTCGGGATATTGGTATTTCCGGGTTCCAATTGCGACCACGACTGCTACCACGCGGTAAAACACGTCTTCGGCCAAGAGGCCGAGTATATATGGCACAAGACCTTTGAGATTAAGAAGTTCGATTGCCTGATACTGCCGGGAGGGTTTTCGTACGGCGATTACCTCCGCACAGGAGCCATTGCGAGGTTTTCGCCGATTATGAACGAGGTTCTTGCCTTCGCGAAAAGGGGCGGGCTTGTAATCGGAATCTGCAACGGATTTCAGATACTCTGCGAGTCAGGGCTTCTGCCGGGCGTCCTTACGAGGAATCGGGATCTGAAGTTCATTTGTGAAAACGCAAGCGTACGCGTTGAAAACGTGGAAACCCCTTTTACAAAGGCCTATAAAAAAGGGCAGGTGCTTACGTTGCCCATCGCCCACGCGGACGGCAATTACTTTGCCGATACTGACACGATAAAAAAACTCGAAGATAACGCTCAGGTTATTTTCCGGTATTCGACCTTCGAGGGGAAGATACTTCCGGAAGCCAATCCGAACGGCTCGGTAAATAACATAGCGGGCGTCATAAACGAAAAACGGAACGTCATAGGCATGATGCCGCACCCGGAAAGACTGTGCGAGGAGGAACTCGGAGGCATTGACGGCAAAGGGGTCTTCGGGTCGATATTGAACGCCCTTTCGGCATGAAGCGGTTTATTGCAAAGGCATTTTTTGTTGTTTTTTTTATTCTCTCGGTTCTTTTCGCGCCAAGCAATGCGGCCGCCGAGACTCGCGTTTACGTTACCGCCTCGGTAAGCGGCGGCATAATAGCGGGAGGCGCTTACATAATCTGGAGCATAATGTATTCAGGCAGGGTCGCCAACGCGCCTGCGTCGACGCCTGACGGTGCGCCCAAGAATGAATATGCGGGCGGCGCGATTCCTGAATACGAGTTTTCTAAGACGGACACGGACCGGGCGTTGCGCGAAAAGGACGTTTTGGAATTCAGAATGGAACTTTTGAAGATAAGGTTTTGACAAAATGACAGATGGAAGCTCTTTAAAAACGGTTCTCGAAGCAGGAGGCTTCGCCATAACTGCCGAGATATGCCCGCCGAGGGGCGCGGATACGGAAGAGTTCGTCCGGAAGGCGCGGCTCTTAAAAGGCAAGATAGTTGCCGCGAACGCGACCGATAACCAGAGGGCGGTTATGAGGCTCTCGAGCCTCGCCTGCTCGGTGATTCTTTTAAGGGAGGGCATCGAGCCGGTTTTTCAGATGACCTGCCGCGACCGTAACCGCCTTGCAATTCAGTCGGATTCTCTCGGGGCGTGGGCGCTTGGAATAAAAAACATCCTGGCCCTGACAGGAGACCACGTCTCTTTCGGAGACCACCGGGACGCGAAGGCGGTTTACGACCTCGATTCGGTGCAACTCGTCCACGCGATAAACGGCCTTAATAACGGTCGGAATATGAAGGACAAACCGCTCCGCGGCGGGACGGGTTTTTACATAGGCGCGGTCGTGGCGCCGGAGGCGTCTCCCTTCGAGCCGGAGCGGATTAAATTCCAAAAGAAGATAGACGCGGGCGCGAGGTTCTTTCAGACGCAGGCGATATTCGACATGGAGAGGTTCAAGCTATTCTTCGAGGACGCCGAAAAAACAGGCGTTAAAATACTTGGTGGAATATTATTGTTGAAATCTGCTAAAATGGCGCGGTATCTTAATGAGAACGTGCCCGGGGTAACCGTGCCCGGTTCTATGATAGAGGAACTCGAGGGGGCGCCCGACCAGTTAAAGAAGGGAATCGAGATAGCGGCGAGGCAGGTAAAGGAGCTTAAGGGCTTTTGTCACGGCGCGCACGTAATGGCCATAGGGCAGGAGGAGAGCGTGCCGGAGATAATAGGACTTTCCTGAATTAAAAATCGAAAGGAGCATGCGATGAAAAGATTGCCTGTTTCAGTTTTGTCGGTTCTGTTTGTTTTTGTTTTAAGCGGCGCGGCATTTGCCGCAGGGCCTTCTGAAATGTACATTAAGGCCGGGGTGGAGGGACGGTATATAGCGGCGGGCGAGACAATAAATACCATAAGTTTCGACAACCCCTGGATGTTCGGGGGGCATGGGGAAAGCGAGCTTGAGTTCCCTATCAAAAATAACTTCTTTACCGGCGTTAATCTTGAGATAGGGACTCTTTTTGACGGCGACATGGTGAATAAGCCGGCGGCCAAGTTGAGCGTCATGTATCTTCAGGCGGTTGGCGGAGATACAGGGGTTATGAGGGATTCGGATTGGATTGAAAATGACGCGGCTTTCGGCGCCCCTATGCATGCCGGCAAGGATATCTTTACCACATCCGACGACGAACTTGTGGCCGGCAGGATATTCGACATAAATTTTATCTATAATTTCAAGATAAACGAACAGGTTACAATGGGCCCGGTATTAGGCTATATGTATCAGAAGTTCACCCATGACGTTACCGGGTGCAACGGTTATAGCTGGATTGACCCTGCCCCGCCTGTTGCCGTAAACTGCGCTAACGAGACGGTCATAGACTTCGAGAACGAGCAAAGCATCCCTTACTTCGGCGTTAATTCCGAGGTGTTTTTCGGAGATGACGACAAGTCTTCCATAAGCCTAAGTCTTCTTTATTCAGGCTGGGTAAGCGCCGCGTATACCGACATACATCGTTATCCCCCGAATACTCCGCCCGATATTGACAGGCATTTTATCGGAAACCTCGACGGAGACGCCTATATAGCGAGGCTTAATACGGACTGGTATTTCAGCGAGAACTGGCTTTTCAGCGTTGGCGGTGAATACCTTGAGATAAAGACCAACGGCAAAGAAAAGCAGAGAGAGTACACTGACGGAGTGCTTACGGGGGTGTCAACCGGCGCCATAGACAGTACGCTGGATACCACGATGCTTTCGGTTTATATGAGGTTTGGCTACGCGTTCTTTTAAACGCGTATGTAACCACGGGCGCTGTCATTGCGAACGAAGTGAAGCAATCTCGCGATTGTAAAGACGAGATTGCTTCGGGATAAAACCCCTCGCAATGACTATCCACCTTTAGGTGTTGTTACGCGGGTCGGCGAAGCAATCTCAAGCCTTTCTACGCCATGGATTCCATGGAGTCCTTGAAGTGTTCCACGAAGTCCTCGCCGTGAAGCGGCCTTATGATTATCCACTTTTTTTTCTTGTCCAGAGTGAGTTCGACCTCCGCGCCGGGGATGAGTTCCAGATACCGCAGAAAATCACCCGGCAGCGTAACGCCCTCTTTGCCTTTTCCCGTTTTTACGATTTTTTCTTTCATGGCCGGCCTCCTTGTGTGGTTCCGTATTAATATTAGCCGCGCTTACGCGTATGAGTCAAGGCCTAATGTTGACGTGAAGCCATTGCAACGGGAAGCGGCCGCAGTGGCTTATTAATTCATTTTGCTGTCCGCAGGACTCTTGACAAAATTCGCAAAAGGGTATTAAATGATTTTATTTCTCGGAGCATTATCGAATGGAAGAATCGGTCAATCGTAAAAAGTACATAAGGCAGAGTTTTTTCGTGGCAAGGGAGCTGCAGATTTCGATAGCGCTTTTGGTCGTCCTCGCGCTGCTCGGCGGAGTGTTTCTGCAGTCCTTATCTTCCGCTCTCTCGGCGTACTTCGGCATCAAGAGCCACGTCTTGGGCGTGTTTTTGGTGTTGGGCTACGCAATACTCGTCATGGCGCTGGCGATAATATTCTCGCACAGGCTGATAGGGCCTTTTAAAAGGCTTGAGTACGAGATGCGTCACATAAAGGCCGGCGAGATAAGCAGGAGGCTCACCGTGAGGACAAAGGACGATCTCCACGTGAGGAACTTCGTCCAGCACGTAAACAGCCTGATAGAAAGCTTCGACGACATGAGTAAATCCTACAATAAGCTCAATGCTTCGGTTTCAACGGGGCTTTCGAAGGCGCTGGAAGACTTAGGAACGGAACATCCGGACAGTAAGAAGCTGAAGGAAGAGATTAAATCCCTCCAAGTGCAGATACATAAATACAGAGAAAAGTGGTAGACTCTCCTTTCAAGCGAAGTCTTTTCAAGACCTGCAAAAATTCTCCTTTCTCGCGCTTAATTTCGGCAATCATCATAGTCCTGATGGTGTGGGCTTTTTCGGCAGGCATGGAAAAACTTACGGGCTATGATATTCTCGGAGGTCTTTATGGTTCCGATAAGTCCGGGTCTTCCGGCGTTGATAAGAGGTCTTCGAACGCCTCCGGCCCGCCAGGCCCATTCTTCGGGGCGCCAACTCGGACGGAGGCTGTCTTAAGGGAACGGAATTTTTACCACGGACTCATAAGTCGCGTTATTGACGGGGATACCGTGGAGGTTCGGAGGCGCGGCGGCGCGGCGTTCAGGGTAAGGCTTTACGGCTCCGACGCGCCGGAGACGAAAAAGCCGGATGAGCACGGCGGCCAGCCGTTCGGAGAAGAGGCCTTTGCCGCGTTAAGGAATAAGGTGGAAGGAAAGAGAGTTGACGTCGAGGTCGTGGATATCGATATCTACGGCAGGGCAGTCGGCATAGTGAGACAGGGCGGCCGCGACATAAACATCGAGATGGTTTCGGATGGGCTGGCCGAATGTTATTTGGAGTATCTGGAGGGGACTCGGAAAAAAGAATGTGCCGAGGCCGAGGCCCTTGCCAAACAGCTTAAAAAAGGAATGTGGGTGTTGAAGAATTACGAAAGGCCGAATGATTTCAGGAAGAGAATGAGGCTTGAAGCTCGCCATTGACAGGCGGCGCTACTTATCTTATAATTTTAAGACTTAGTGCCGGAAATATCGGCTGTCTTTTGTAGCTCAGGGCTTTAGCCCTGATATACATCAGCCCTGAAGGGCTGAGCTACAAACGAAAATACCGGCGGCGTACCCAAGTGGCTAAGGGAGCAGTCTGCAAAACTGCCATTCAGCGGTTCAAATCCGCTCGCCGCCTCCATTTTGAGACAGGGGAATACAGGGTAAAGTGAAGAGGAAAGAAGAAAAAATCAGTTTTAAGCCCTATTTTTAAGCCCTGTTCCTTTTTCTTTCTTCCCTGCATTTTTGGCTCCACTCAGTAGCTCTGGTAAACCCATTTTACCCTGCCTATTATGAAGTTTTCTCCTATATTAGCGGTCGGTATGGTCGTATCCGGGAATCCGGCGTTATCCGGCTTTACGACGATCCTGTCGGGATACACGAAGATCCTCTTTATCGTTACCCCTTCGTAGTTAAACCATACGGCATATAGCTTGCCGCTTATCAAATGGCGGTCTGTTGTGTCTATGCCGGCCGTGGCGCCGGCGATTATCGTGGGGGTCATTCCGTCACCTTCGACCTTGAGGGCGACAATCCCTTTTGCCATGTCTTTTTTGGAAACGCATATGGAGCCGACAGGTTCGCCCTTTGGAAATTCTTTCGGGCTTCCGGAGTTGTTTATGCCGTAGACTTCTATCGTGGCGCACTCTTCGCAATATAAGGGCTTTCCGCTTTCCATGTCTGAACCCGCGGATTTAGCGTGTTTAGGCGATGCAGGAACTGATACAGAACCCTTTCCCGTAAGGAGCCACTCGACCGATATTACCCCGATGTCGGCCATCTTGCAAAGAGTGGAAATGTCGGGGTTTCTCTTGTTTTTTTCGTAATCGCTTATTGTGGCGACTCTTGAAAAACCAAGCATCTCCGCGAACGCGGACTGATTAACTTTTAGGATGCCGTCTCTTACGTATTTTATGCGTTCACCGAGCGTTGACATTAATTACCTCAAATGGTAAAATTATTTGACATTGATACGCAATATGGTATAAACTAAAGATAGCAGTTAATTAAGCACGCTTAAAGATGTGTATTTAATGCCGTTATGATTCCGGTTTTATGCAATATCTTGAATCTTGGATATACATAGTCCGGCCGGCGGCTAACCCTATAGTAATACATTGGTTTACTGCCGCATTTCGTGCGCATTATAGCACGGTAAAAATACCGCGTCAAGAGGGGGTTTATTATGGGGGTAAAATATTCAGATGTGATTGAAAGGATGAAGTCCTCGGCAAATCTCAAGAACGATTCGAGGGTGGCTCGGGCCCTTGGCGTAACGCCTCAGGCCATTTCCAATTATAAGAAAAGAGGCAGTTTGCCTTCTGACCTTGTGCTTAAATTCGCCGTTATTTATAACATTTCCGTGGATTGGCTTATAACAGGAGAAGGCGTGGCGCACAAGGCAACGCCTCCCGGAGATTTGGCTAAAGAGGAGTTGGCTTCTTACGGAGCGCCCTACGGAAGGGCTCTTTCCGGGCTTACGGATTTTGCCGCGCTTTCGCCCGAAGAACTTATATACGTCGGGAAGCTCCTTAAGATTTTAAGGGACGCCGATAAATCCACCGTATCGGTGCTTAAGTGGAGCGTGGACGCCTTCTTGAAGGCGGCCGAATCGGCCAAGGAAGAAGCAAAAAAAGAAGAAAAATCCTGAGTTTGAATTCATGGAGATTTTTACCTCCTCGCGGCTGTTTTTTTGTTTTGCGCGAGGAGGTTTTTTTTGTCCTGTGGGCGGCGAAGTGAATTAATAAACCTCGGCAGTATGCATACTCCGATGCAAGTTAAAATATTATGCGTGCAGGGCCTCAGCCCTTGTCCTTGCGGACGGCAAAATGAACTAATAAACTACTGTGGCACGCATAGCATAAAGTGAATTAAAACATTGCGGGTGCAGGGCTCAGCCCTGCCCTTTAATAACCTTGACAGGGCTGTCAATCCTTAATATCATAGTTAATCGTTCTATATCCCAAGCGAAGAGTATTTCCTACCATTGGAGGCATAGTCTTTAGACATGGCTTACGAGCAGATACCTGTTGCGATAGAAGACGAAATGCAAAAATCCTACCTCGCTTACGCCATGAGCGTAATCGTAGGGAGGGCGCTGCCGGACGTCCGGGACGGACTTAAGCCGGTGCACAGGCGCATAATCTTCGCGATGCACGAGATGGGCGTCGAGTGGAACAAGCCCTATAAAAAATCCGCGCGCGTGGTCGGAGACGTCATAGGTAAATACCATCCCCACGGCGATACTGCGGTGTACGACGCCATAACGAGGATGGTGCAGGATTTTTCGCTCCGTTATCCTCTCGTTGACGGTCAGGGCAACTTCGGCTCGGTTGACGGCGACTCTGCGGCGGCCATGCGTTACACCGAAATCAGGATGGCGCGGATATGCGGAGAACTCCTTGCGGACATAGAAAAGGAGACCGTGGATTTCGGGGTCAACTACGACGGCTCGCTTAAAGAACCCAGGGTCATGCCGGCCGCGTTCCCGAACCTTCTCGTTAACGGCTCCTCCGGCATAGCCGTCGGCATGGCCACGAACATGCCGCCTCACAACCTAAGAGAGATAATAGACGCGATAATGCACGTCATAAAGAAGCCGGACGCCAAACCCGAGGAACTCATGAGGCTCGTGCCGGGGCCGGATTTTCCGACCGGAGGCTTTATCCACGGCAGGGAAGGCATAAGGGACGCGTATAAGAACGGCAGGGGAATAATACAGATTCGGGCCAAGGCCGGGTTTGAAAAACACCCGAGGACCGGACGCCAGAGCA
This sequence comes from Thermodesulfobacteriota bacterium, assembly GCA_049303155.1. Classification (GTDB taxonomy): domain Bacteria; phylum Desulfobacterota; class GWC2-55-46; order GWC2-55-46; family DRQE01; genus JBBTLC01. The sequence continues at coordinate 7,913 of JBAQMW010000040.1, forward strand.
TCGTCGTAACCGAAATACCC
>JBAQMW010000041.1:0-1540 GCA_049303155.1 Thermodesulfobacteriota bacterium
GCGCAGGTCTCTCTCATGAGGCTTCTCAAAAAAGCAAAAGGCGCGATGGTTTTCGAGAAGGCCGCGGAAAAACGCCTTGCGAATAATGGCGGAAGGATTGAGATTAAAAAGTCCTTTGTATCAGACAGGAAAACCGGCGACATAAACGCGAGCGTCTTTCTTTCCGGCTACAAGGCTGCGGGAAAAACGAAGGAACTCACAACCATGAAATGGCTCTCAGGCAAAGGCATTGGTCGGAACTCCCTTTCCCTCATAGAGTACTGGGCCATAGACTGGGATTACGACGGCAAGACATTCAAGAACCAATGGAGGTCTTTCGGAGATTCGCTCGAAAAAGAAGCGCGCATTGTAATCGAAAAAAAGCCGGCTCTTATCGCCGTGCGGGCAATGGACGTCATGGGAAACGAAATAAAAGAGGTATTCAAGATTCGATGAAGAAACAAACCGCCATAAAAGGCCTCTACGCCATAATCGACACCACATACGTAAAACCAGAGAACGCGGAAGGCGTCGCCTCTGCCATGCTTTCCGCCGGAGCGCGTATCATCCAATTAAGATGCAAGGGATCACGGGGTACCCACGGGGTACCCATCCGAAGGATGGGTCGGCATGGGTCAAGCGAGTTCTTAAGCATGGCGAAGAAGATTCAAAAACTCTGCGCGAGGAAAAAAGCAACCTTTATCGTAAACGACAGGATTGACGTCGCCCTTATGTCAAGGGCGGACGGTGCGCATCTCGGGCAGGACGATTTCCCTCCAGAAGAGGCAAGAAGGCTTCTCGGCAAAAACTCCGTAATAGGTTTTTCCACCCATTCTCTTAAACAGGCCCTCGAAGGAGAGCGTCTTTATAAGAGAGACATAATCAACTACATATCGCTTGGCCCGATATTCAAGACAAAAACAAAAGCCGGCGCCGCCCCTATTGTCGGGCTTAAAACCCTTAATAGAGCGGCGTCGGCCATAACGGTCCCTATCGTTGCCATAGGAGGGATAACGGGAAAGACCCTGCCTTCGGTCATGAAAAACGGGGCGGCTTGCGCCGCCCTCATAAGCGAATTACTCGCCGCGTCCGACATAAAAAAGAAGACGCGTTCCCTTTTGGCAATCGCCGCTGCGATAAAGAGGCGCTAAAGATTATATCCGTTCTCTCCGTGCTGCGAAAGGTCGAGCCCCATGACCTCGTCTTCCTGAGTAACGCGAATACCTATAACAGCATCCAATACCTTAACGATTATGAACGTGCCTACGCCGGCAAGGACCACTGTCGCGACGACTGCCTCGGCCTGTATCAAGACCTGCTTAGGGTTTCCGAAAAACGCTCCCTTGGCCCCGACCGACGCGAAAAGACCGGTCGCGATCGCGCCCCATGTGCCTCCGATGCCGTGTATGCCGAACACGTCGAGCGAATCGTCGTAACCAAAGGCGGGCTTAAGGTAACTCACCGCGAGGTAGCAGCCTACTCCCGCTATCGCTCCGATTATTATCGCGGACACCGGCCCGACGAACCCCGCGCCCGGCGTTATTGCGACAAGCCCCGCAAC
>JBAQMW010000042.1:0-3405 GCA_049303155.1 Thermodesulfobacteriota bacterium
AACGCGACTAAAAGCCAGCCGGTAAAGCCGAAAGACCACACCGACAAAGACCAGATGGGAAGGCTCTCGGATGCGGATATCATAAACGTCATCCGCTCCGGCGGCAGGGCAACGAGTAAATCCACCATGATGCCGCCTTTCTCCGGGACTCTTACCAAAGAAGAGATATTCGCCCTTAAAGACTACCTTCGAGACCTCTGTAAATGCGTCGGCCCGTGAGTTTTGTTTTTAAAGACGAGAAAGCGAAGGGCAAATGGCTTTTTTATTGACGGTTCTTGCCGTGGTTTTGGTTATCGAGGGCATACCGTATTTCGCCGCGCCCTCGAAGGTAAAGGAGTGGGCCATGACCCTTCAGGAGATACCTTTGAGGACGCTCCGCATCATGGGATTTATTTCCATGCTTGCCGGGCTTATCGCTCTCTACCTTATTAAACGCTACGCAGGTTAGGTGCGCATGAATAAAACTTTTTATATGACGATGTGCCTTGCTCTATCAACGATTTTCGTGGGCTGCGCGAGTTCCGGCATATCGGGGATTGAAAAGAGCGGGGATGTTTTACGCATCCTCGTGGTTAAGGGCGCATCCGAACTCTCAATGGACGGCGTAAAGAAAAGCGGCCGCGTGACAATAAAGACAAACATCGAGGGCGGCGTGAGCGTGAACGGAAAAAGCGCGGGCCTGCCTCTTAGGTTTTATCCCTCAGGCAAGGCCGTTATGGTTAACGGCAAACCTTTTCGCGGCGTGATAGAGGTGAGGAGGGAGGGGAACTCTCTCATGGTCATAAACGAGATACATCTCGACGAATATGTCGCAGGCATAATAAATAACGAGATTTCCAGCAAGTGGCATATCGAGGCCATAAAGGCGCAGGCCGTTATAGCGAGAACCTACGCCCTCTTTCAAAAAGAAAAGAGAAAAGGCTCTCTTTACGATTTAACCTCGACCTACATGGATCAGGTCTATTCAGGGGCGGATAAGGAAGATTCCGCGGTCTACCGCGCTGTTAAGGATACAAAGGGCCTTGTCCTTACCTACGACGGAAGCCTTGCCAATACGGTATATCATTCCAATGCCGGAGGCGTGACCGAAGAGGCGTCCGAGGTGTGGGGCACGGGGTATCCGTATCTTGAAAGCGTCGAGAGCGAATACGACGAGTCGGGGCCTAATTATTCATGGGAACTTTCTCTTAGCAAAGATAGGATAAAAGACGCCCTGAATAAAGCGGGCTATGCCGTCTTCGAGGTGGATTCGATTCGCGTCGAGAAGAAGACCGACACAGGAAGAGTAAAGACGATTATCGTCGAAGACGCGGACGGAGCCGAGTTCGCTCTTACGGGCGAGGACTTAAGGAAGGCCCTCGGATACGCGACTTTACGGAGCACGCTTTTCGATGTCGAGAAGGAGTCGTCTTCGATCTTCCGCTTCAGCGGCAAGGGCTCCGGGCACGGCGTGGGATTGTCGCAGTGGGGCGCCAAGGGCATGGCCGAGGATGGGGACGATTATAAAGACATACTCAAGCATTATTATCCGGGGACGAAACTTAAAAGGGTTTATTAATTGTTTTTTGTCATTCCCGCGGTCTTTTGAGCGGGAATCCAGAAAAAGCATTTATAAAAAGACCTGGTTCCCCGTTTTCACGGGGACAAGCTTTTGAGCGGGAATCCAGAGTTCAGTTTTAATTTATTTCTTCCGTAGGACAGGCGTCTCGCCTGTCCATCAACAGCGCAGTTTATTTAAACAAGCGTTGGCATTAAAAGTGGCGTTGGCTCGCAATAACTGTTTTTATTGGTTTTCAGAGGTTTCTTTTCATAATGAACCCAACTGACTTCGACTACTTCCTTCCCGAAGAACTCATTGCCCAGTATCCCATCGAAAGGCGCGATGAATCCCGTCTTATGGTCATTCATAGGGACAGCGGAGCCATAGAGCACAAGAATTTTCCCGACATAATAGGTTATCTCCGTGAAGGCGACTTGCTCGTCTTAAACGACACAAAGGTCATGCCGGCGAGGCTTATCGGCAAAAAATCAACAGGCGGCAAGGTTGAACTCCTTCTTATTTCGATGGTAGGAGATTCTGACCTCTGGCGTTGCATGGTAAAGCCCGAAAAGGGGATTAAAAGCAGGGCAAGGTTTTTCTTTGCGGACGGCTTTTCCGCCGAGGCGATTGAAAAAGACGAAACAGGTTACTGGATATTTCGATTAGACGGCGAAGACATAAAAGAAAAAATCCAAAGGCACGGTAAAATTCCTCTGCCTCCTTATATAAGGAGAGAGGCCGAAGAGATTGATAAAACCCGCTATCAGACAATTTTTGCCGAAAAAGAAGGCGCAATAGCGGCCCCGACCGCAGGGCTTCATTTTACGGATGCCATTTTCGAAGAAATCAAAAAAAAGGGCGTGCTGATACGTTACGTTACCCTTCATACAGGGCCTGCCACCTTTCTGCCTGTTCGGGACGTCGCATCGCATAAGGTTCCGGCTGAACATTATATTATCGGCAAGGACGTCTCTCTTGAAATCATCAAGGCCAAGGAAGAAAAAAGAAGGGTCGTCGCAGTAGGCTCGACCGTTACGAGGACGCTCGAGGCGGCTTTTTTGAAAGGCTTTGAAAATCCGATATTAGAAGGCGAGACGGATTTGTTTATCACTCCGGGATTTGAGTTTAAGGTTATTGACGCCCTTATCACTAACTTCCACCTTCCCAAATCGAGCCTTCTGATGATGGTTTCGGCCTTTGTTGGAAAGGATTTTATCTTAAAGGCCTACAAAGAGGCGGTCGAGAAGAGGTATCGTTTTTTCAGTTACGGAGATTGCATGATGATAGAGTAGGAACGGGTGGTATTTTACCCCTCCATTTTCCGCTTCTTTCCGATTTTTCTGCTATCCTTATAACGAATGACTTTTTCCGATTCGGTGCGCTGTGCTCGCTTATCTTATAATCTATTTTCTTGTCTTTGCCGCGTTAGGCCTTATTCCCGCCTTTATCGCCAAAGGCATTGGCAGGAGTTTTTTCGCGTGGTGGATTTACGGGACTGTTCTTCTCGCGCCCGCCCTTATTCATGCCGTCATATTAAAACTCAGGCAAGGCCGCATAAGGTGCATGTTTTGCGGAAAGACGTGTTGGGCGAACGCGACTCATTGCGATAAATGCGGGTATGAGTTCATAAGGTTTTAGTCCTTGCGGACGGCAAAATGAATCAATAAGCCGCTGTGGTATGCGTACCGAGGAGTAAGTTAAAACATTTTGGGTGCAGGGGTCACCCCTGCCTTGCGGACGGCAAAATGAATCAATAAGCCGCTGTGGTATGCATACCGAGGAGTAAGTTAAAACATTTTGGGTGCAGAGCCTGCCCCCGCCCGCTACAAGCCCGCCTTCAGGCGAGGTCTCGCATTCCTGCGGAC
>JBAQMW010000043.1:0-18226 GCA_049303155.1 Thermodesulfobacteriota bacterium
AAAAGGACGTGGGCACGGCGTAAGGGGACTGTCCCAGATTTACGGACGGAGCGAAGCGGAGTCGTAGAATCGGGACTGTCCCCGGAATTGCGAGAAGAAATATCAAAGATTAAAAGTCGAAAAGTTATGATGCTCCGCATAGAGATTTCCCGGAGGAATTGACATGAAGATAACGAAAGAATTGCTCCCGCTTATACCGCTAAGGGACATAATAATCTTTCCGTACATGGTCGTGCCTCTTTTTGTGGGCAGGGAAAAGTCCGTTAAGGCGCTTGAAAAGGCGATGGCGGACGATAAACACGTAATCCTCGCGGCGCAGAAGTTCGCCCGCACTGATGACCCGTCTTCGAAGGACATATACAACGTCGGCACCATAGGGACTATCTTGCAGCTCCTTAAGCTCCCGGACGGCACGGTCAAGGTCCTCGTCGAGGGGAAAAAGAGGGCGAGGATAACCGGCTACGAGGATGATAAAGACCTCTTTTTGGCGCGCATCGAGGAGATAGAGGAGGTGCGCGAGACAGGAAGCGAGGTCGAGGCGCTTTTGAGGTCGGTCTCGAAGGCGTTTGAAACCTACTCCAAACTCAACAAAAGGATTCCCGCGGAGCTCGTCGCGTCGCTCGGAGCGATGGAAGACCCGTGCAGGTTCGCCGACACGATCGCCAGCAACCTTTCGATAAAGTTGGAAGAAAAGCAAAAACTCCTCGAGGTGGAAAACCCGCTTAAGCGGCTCGAGTACCTCTACGGCTTGATAGAGAGCGAGATAGAGATACTCGAGATAGAGCAGAGGGTCAGGCAGAGGGTCAAGAAGCAGATGGAGAAGACCCAGAAGGAATACTACCTGAGCGAGCAGATGAAGGCCATACAGAAAGAGTTAGGCGAGAAGGACGAGTTCAGGAGCGAGATAGAGGAGTTCGAGGAAAAGCTAAAGAGCAAGAAACTCAGCAAGGAGGCCTCGAAGAAGGCCAAGCAGGAACTTAAAAAATTAAAGCTCATGAGCCCCATGTCGGCCGAGGCCACGGTCGTCCGGAGCTACATAGAGTGGATGGTAGGGCTTCCGTGGGGCTCGTTCACCGAGGATAAAAAAGACATATCCGAGGCCGAGCGAATCCTCGAAGAAGATCACTACGGCTTGAAGAACGTAAAAGACAGGATACTCGAGCATATCGCGGTCGGAAGCCTCGTCGAGGAGATGAAAGGCCCCATACTCTGCCTTGTCGGGCCGCCGGGCGTGGGAAAGACGTCTCTCGCCAAGAGTGTTGCGAGGGCCACGGGAAGGAACTTCGTCAGGATCTCCCTCGGAGGGGTAAAGGACGAGGCCGAGATAAGGGGGCACAGGAGAACCTACATAGGTTCCATGCCGGGGAAGATAATACAGTCCATAAAGAAGGCCGGAAGCGGCAATCCGCTCGTGCTTTTGGACGAGGTGGACAAGATGAGCCACGACTTCCGCGGCGACCCCGCATCCGCCCTTTTGGAGGTGCTCGACCCGGAGCAGAACCACACGTTCAACGACCACTACTTAGACTGCGATTACGACCTGTCGAAGGTGATGTTCATAACGACCGCGAATTCGATACAGGGCATACCCTACCCGCTTTTGGACAGGATGGAGCTTATAAGGATACCCGGGTACACGGAGCTTGAAAAACTCCACATAGTCGAAAAATTCCTCATACCGAAGCAGTTGAAGGCCCACGGCCTTACGGAAGAAAACGTCGAGTTCGTAAAGAGTGCGCTTCTTTGCGTCATAAGGCGTTACACGAGGGAGGCGGGGGTAAGGAATCTCGAACGGCAGACAGCGGCGATACTCCGCAAGGTTTGCCGCGAAGTTATTAAGAAGGGAAAAAGCACGAAGATTACGGTAACGTCCGGAAGCCTCGCCAAGCATCTCGGAATTCCGCCTTATAGGTACGGCAAGGCCGAGACAAAAGAAGAACCGGGCATCGCCACGGGGCTCGCGTGGACCGAGGCCGGAGGCGACATACTCTCGATAGAGGTGGCCTTAGTGCCGGGCAAGGGTAAGCTCACCATCACGGGCAAGCTCGGCGACGTCATGCAGGAGAGCGCTCAGGCCGCCATGACCTATATAAGGAGCCGCGCCGACAGATTCGGGCTCGAGAAGGATTTTTACCAGAAGTTAGACGTGCACATACACGTCCCCGAGGGCGCGATACCAAAGGACGGACCTTCGGCCGGCATTACGATAGCCACGGCCATTGCTTCGGCGCTCCTTAAGGCGCCGGTAAGAAACGACATAGCCATGACAGGCGAGATAACGCTCCTCGGCAAGGTGCTTCCCATAGGAGGATTGAAGGAAAAGCTCCTCGCGGCGCACCGCTCCGAGATATGGAACGTGATAATACCGAAGGAAAACGAAAAAGACTTGAAGGACATACCGGCCCAGATATTGAAGAAGGTCAAGATAACCCTCGTCGAGCACGTGGACGAGGTTCTCACCATGGCCTTGAGGTTGGAGGGCAGGGGCGGGCTTTTCAAGGATGAAAAGAAAGAGGAATTTCAGAACCCCTATGGGGCGGCCGAGGAGGCTCCTAAGGGCGTTCCGGACTTGACTCTCATCAAGCACTGATTTATGCAAAGGTCGTGAGTTGTGGATGAGATAAAAGTGGTGGAGTGGGAGTGAGATTGCTTCGCTTCGCTCGCAATGACTGTTTTTTTGTTTGTCATTGCGAGGGGTTCTATCCCTAAGCAATCTCTGATTTTGTCATTCCCGTTTTGGATGTTTCGGTGTGTCCGCACACCGAAACAATTTCGATTTCGGCGAGAGGACTCACCGAAATATCAATGATTGGCGGACGGGAATCCGGGTTTTATTTTTAATTCTTCAAGACATTACGTCAGTTCGCCGGCGCAAATTCCTTGACATGAGCGAAGAAAGTTGATAGTTTAACCCTCTGTCCCTTTTAAGATAAGGGGCGGATAGCTCAGTTGGTAGAGCGCAGCCCTTACAAGGCTGATGTCACAGGTTCGATCCCTGTTCCGCCCACCATAAGATGCAGGGAATTAAAACGCAGGGGATAGGGAAGAAGGAGACTGTTATCAGTTGCCGGTTATCGGTTGTTTTGTTTTTTCTGATAACTGTCCACCGATAACCGATAACCTTTTTCCCTATTCCCTGCTTTTAAAGAGGAGCCGTAGTTAAGTCGGTTATAACGCCGGCCTGTCACGCCGGAGGGCGCGGGTTCGAGTCCCGTCGGCTCCGCCAGATTTCCATGAAAACCGAGCCGATGCAACATCGGCTCGGTTTTTGTTTTTTCGGGACACATGAAATACGGCGCAGGAAGCGGATGCGGGCAAGATTTCATATGCGTGAAATTACATATTACATATTGACAGGTAACAAAAGTAGTAGTAAGTTATCTCTGTCGGCGGTTAAGCGTCCGACTAAAGGTATGCGGTTTATTTTATGGGAAATATTACAAACCCGTAAGGAGGGATGTTTATGAAACATGCAAATAAGTTCGGTTTTACGGTCGTGGCAATGTTTTTGGCTTTATGGGGGTGTGGCGGCGGGCCTGCCATCACCAAGGCGACTCCGATACAGGACCTTAACGCGCCCTGTTGGGTAATAAAGGGCAGCGGATGTTACGGCGGAGAGCGTGGAACCGCATTCTACGGAGTAGGCTCGGCCAGCGGCATTGGCAATATGTCTCTTTTAAGGACTGCCTCCGATAACCGCGCGAGAAACGACGTTGCGAAGGTGTTTGAGTTCAACACCAAGTCCTTGATGAAGGACTATATGGCGTCCACAACAGCCGGCGCCGCAGTCGGAGACACGAGCGCGAGGTCCGAAGAGCAGCACGTCGAGCAGGTTGTTAAAACCATAGTCGCCATGACGCTTTCGGGAGTAGAGATAGTCGACCACTGGCAAAACCCCGCCACGGGAGAGCTTTTCGCTCTTGCAAGGCTCGACCTCAAAGCCTTCGACGACAGCCTTGACAAGGTCAAAGAACTTGATAAGGGCGTAAAGGAATATATAAAGCAGAATGCCGACAAGCTGCATCAGGAACTCGACACGGAAGTTGAAAAGAAGGAAGAAAAGAAAAACTAATCGGTAGTTATTGCGCGCCATATGGCAGTTACTATGAGGAGTTTTCCAAACCATGCGCCGGACGAGAGAGGTTCTTTTCATTGTATGCGTCGCGGTTTCGGTGGCGGCCGGTTTGGCCGCCGCCGAAACCTTTGACGCGTTAAGGAAAAGAATCAAGCAGTCCCACCCTTCGGAACAATTCATCGTAGGCATCGCTGACGTAGAGACGTCAGGGAGCGCCTATAAAGACAAAAGACGCGTCGAAATACTCGCCCGCCTCGAAATAGCCAAACAGATAAAGGTAAAGATAGCCTCGGAAAGTACTGACGTAATGTGCGGCGGGGCAGAGGTATCGGAAAAAGATGACCGGTCAGAATGCCGCAACCGTTTCGCGCAGATAGTTACCGAAACGGTGGAAGAGACGCTTAAAGGCTCGAATATAATCGAGCAGGGCAGTCTCGGCGAAGGAGGCAGGTATTACGCGGTTGCCGTATTGTCTAAGAGTGAAGCGCTTTCAAGGGCAGGGGAAGGGCTTAAGGGTTCGGTTGAAAAGGCCAAAGAGTATATAGATAAGGCCAAGGCGTCGGAGGGCAATGACGCGAAAGAGAACGCCGACAAGGCGAGGCAAGAGATTATCAAAGGCAAGATCTACGACCTTGAAATGAGCGCCGTTGACGAAACGAGAAAAAGGGCCGGCGAAGTTTTTATCGAACTCGATAAAGAGATGAACTCAGTTAATCAGGGCGCCGAGAGCCGTTAAACGGCGTCAGGAAGGGCAGAAAAGGCGCGCAACGTTGAATCTTAAAAGAGCGGCGGTTTTTTTTGTTGTAATGACGGCGGCCGGGTGCGGCGTTAAGGGAGGAACGGAAAAGCCTGTAACGGCCGTGCCTCAGTGGGTTAAGCGCACGCCTCATGAATCGGGAACGCTTTGCGCCGTAGGGACGAGCGAACCGACGTACTTCGCCGAGGACGCGAAGCCTGCGGCGGCTGAGAACTCGAGAAAAGAGATAGCCAAAACCATCGGCGTGACCATAAATAACATTATGGTGGAGATAGCCACGGGGAGCAGCTTCAGCGTGAACGAAGCGACGGTAAGCACGGTTTCTTCGTGGGCGACGGAACAAGCGGTGGAAGGCGCGGTCATAAAGGAGTATTGGTACGATAAGGACGGGGTGGTATCCCAGATAAAAGGCGTTACCTACGCCCTTGCCTGCGTCATGGTCGAGGGCGCTTCAGGCATTAAAAACACCGTGATGGAAGGTCTTGAGAAGAATAGGGAGGGTAAGTAGCATTATGAGGCGTATCGGCGCGGCGCTGTTTTTTCTGATTTTAGTTTTATCGCACTCCTTGTCATATGCCGCTTTTCCGGCCAAGGAGGTTTACGAGACGTTTTCTCCGTCCGTTGTTTTGGTTTTCGCTTCAATCGGGGAGGGAGGCGGCATGATAGGGACAGGCTCCATAATAACCGATTCCGGCCATATAATAACCAACGCCCACGTTGTCATTGACGCCGCTACGGGGAAACCGTATCCGAATATAGGGATAAGCCTAAAGCCGGCAAAGGTTACCGGCAACATGGATAAGGACCTCGAGAATTCCTATCCTGCGGAGGTTTTATATTACTCTAACGAGCTTGACCTCGCGCTACTCTTGTTTCAAGGGTGGTCAAAAGTGGCCGATTCCCCGAAGGGGCTAAACGCCATTTCTCTCGCTAATCCAGAGGAAATCAAAGTAGGCGAAGAGGTGATTGCCATAGGGCATCCGGAGCAGGGAGGCCTGTGGAGCCTTACCTATGGGCGCATAAGCGGCACGATACTCGATTTTCAGAACATATCCGGGAAGGACGTTTTTCAGACCGATACGAACGTAAACAGGGGCAATTCCGGAGGGCCTCTCCTCGACGGTAGGGGTTATATGGTTGCCGTAAACTCCAATATCGCGAGGGTCGGTTCCGGCGGACTTCCGATAACCGGGGTCAACTTTTCCATAAAATCATCGGTAGTGAAGAAGTGGCTTGAAGGCTTAAGCGTAAGCATTGCCTATGGCACGGATTCTTCGGCAGGCGTAACAATAAAAGAAGAGGCTGAAACCGGAAAATCCAAAGCCGTTTCCGAAGATAAGACGGTATCCACAAAAAAGACGGACATCAAGAGCAAGGAAAATCAGGAAAAGAATGACGGAGGCGATACCGGGCGCTATTCAACGCCTTCAAAGCCGTATGATTACGAAGATCTCCTGGAAAAGCTAACCGAGGAATTGGAAGGCGACATGGACGAGATGAGAGAAAAGGCGCGCGGCATCAGAACCAAATAGTTTTTTTGGGGACGGTGAAAGGGTCTTCTGTTTTGTTTTCGTAGGGCAACCCCCCGCTTAATATTGCGGGGGCAGGCTCTTTAGGGTTGCGTCTTTTTGCAGGGCTAAAGCCCTGCCCTACGGCTGACACAAGATAAGATACATTACCGCGGCGAAGGGGTTGTTATGAGGGCAGTAAGATTCTTTGCCGTATTGTGCATGGTCGCAATTGCCGTGCCGGCATTCGTTGGCAATGGTTACGGCGCCGGGTCCGCCGTGGTCGAGGCAGAGGGTTATTCTTGCATGGGAGAGGAAAGATCCCGCAAGGAGGCCAAGGAGGGCGCCTTTATCGATGCCAAGAAAAAAGCCTCTGAGGCCGTCCTTTCGCACATAAAAAGCGAGACAAAGCTCGATACCGGCGAACTCGTAAAAGATATAGTCGAGGCCTATTCGGCCTCGGACGTAAAGATTATCGAAAAGAAGGAAATCGGCTGGTATAAGGACGAGCATGCGGGCGAGTGTTTTAAGGTGTGGATACGCGCCGAGATTGTGCCGGACGAAAAGGCCTTGGCAAAGGCCGGCAAAGGCGCCTCTGACGACAATCCCGCCGCGTTGCTCAACGTCAAGGTGTGGACGGATAAAAAAGAATACAGGAAGGGGGACAAGATAAGGATATTCGTCAAGGGTAATAAGCCGTTTTACGGCAGGGTGGTGTATAAGGACGCCTCAGGCAATAGCGTTCAGCTTCTGCCGAACCCTTACAGGAGAGAAAACTATTTTAACGGCGGCGTGATATACGAAGTGCCGGCAGGAGGAGATAAATTCGTCCTCGAAGTCGCTCCGCCGTTCGGGAGCGAAAACGTGATAGTTTACGCGAGCGTTTCGGAACTCGGCGAGATAGGAGTCAAGGCCGAGGGCGGGGTTTACGAGGTTACGACCGTTCCGGCCGATATAGGAAGAGCGAGCCGCGCCATCAAGGTCAAATTTGACGGCGGCCGGAGTTCAGGAACGCAATACGAGGCGTCAAAAGTTTCCGCGCCTTCCGAGTTTTTTGAAGAAACCGTAGAGGTCAAGACCGGCGAGTAGGACGCGTTTGCAGAGTGGTTTGTTTTGGTTTAGGGGCAGGTCTTTTTTCTCTTCTCCCTTTTTTCTCTCCTCTCCACTTGGGGGAGAGGGTAGGGTGAGGGGAAAATAAGGAAGTTTCGGAAAACAGCAATAAAAGCGGTTAAAAATCACACTAAGGAGGAATGGAAAATGAGGACGATTATTCAAAAGGCGTTATTAGTGTTGTTCGGCGTATTTTTTGTGGCCGGTCTCGCAAGTTCGGCCATAGCAGAGGACGAGGATACCGATTCGAAGACGAGGGTCGTAGAAGAGGAGATAGTCCTCTTTGACCCGACGGTCGCCGCGAAAAAGAAGTGGGTAATAGGCGGTTCCTACGATTATTGGAAAGTGAAAGGCGAGTATAGTCAAAACGATTCGTATGGCGATGCTTATGCGACAGGCAAGATAGACGGCAGCAATGCAGGCGGAAGTGTTTGGATAGGCTATGACGTGCTTACCTTGGCGTACACGACAAGAAGCGGCTCGTGGGATATAGACTCGACATTAGACGTAAGCTATACTACCCCCCCTACTCCCGGTGTCGAATATTTGGTTGAACAGGACCAGAAAGAAGACGAAGTAACCCTTCGCGTGCTCATACCCGGAAAAACAGCTTCATTGTATTTTCTTGCCGGAGTAAGCGTGATTAAGATTGAAGAGACGAATACGCTCACTACCCCGGGCTGGACTTGGAACTCTACAGGGACTCCGGAACGCACCAGCGAGAGCACTTACACTAACGGCTTGTTAGGCGTCGGACTTATCCTGCCCTTTAATAAATATGTAGGCGTTAGAGGGGATATCAGGGGCATGTTTGGCAGCGTCGATTACGAAGATGGTGTTGGCTATACGACTAACGTGTCATGCGGAGGCCTTGCAGGCACAGGCACTTTTTATGTGAACATATACAAGGGGCTTAACGTGCAGGGAGGCGTAAAGGCAATGAGCCTTGGTTGCGAAGATGCGTGGCTTGATTATAGCAGGGTCGGCACCTTCGCAAGCGCGGGTTATAGCTACAAGTTCTGATTCATGGTAATGTGATTATGCCCGCGCCGTTATTTTACCAGCGGCGCGGGCAAGTTTTTGGCGTTTGAGTAAAGGCTTTTCGCGGTAAAAACGCATAAAGCAGGGGATTATCGCCATGCTTAAATCTTTAGCTCGGCTTGGGGCTTTTATTCGCAAGGCCGGAGTAACCGTAACGGTTATCGCCGTTTTCGCGCCGCTTTTTCTGCCTGATAATTCTTTTTCCGACTCCGGAAACAGCAAGGCAATACTTATCGGCATAAGCCAGTATTCCGACTCTGAAGGAATAAGCGACCTTAAATTTGCCGACAAGGACGTTGAGACCTTTTCTTCGATATTGACTAATTTCGGCGGTTACGAAGAGCGCGAAGTGGATATGATGCTTAACTTCGTTGCCACGAAAAAGAGGATCATGGATTCCGTCATGTCCACGGTAAAGGAGAGTCAAAAGAAGCCTCTCGATACCTTTATTTTCATGTTCGCCGGCCATGGTATTCCGGACGGCTTTCAGGGGAAAAAAACCAACAGTTTCCTCGCTCCAAGCGACGCGATATTCAACGAGTTCCATGTCGAGGGTGGCGGTTTTATTAATAACGAGACCTTCATAAATAAGGCATGGCTCATAAAGCAGCTCTCTGCCATAAACGCCAAGACGGTTATCATGATACTTGATTCGTGTTACAGCGGCACGAAGGACTTCGGCGAGCGTTACGCCGAGAATATGGGTTTCCGGATAGAGAGTGCCGGAGCGGAGCAGGGCAAGCGTGGCATAATGATAGTTAAAAAAGGGGACATTAACGACGCGTTAGGGAAAAAGATAGCATTTATAGCCTCGAGCCGCGACGACCAGCAGTCGGCCGAGTATGAAGACTTAAAGCACGGCGCCCTGAGCTACGCAATCTTCGAATACCTCCGCATGGTGAGGCAGGATGTCGAAGTTACGGACGTCAAGGTGGTTTCCCTGGAGAGTGTTTTCTCGAACATAGTGAGCCTATTCGACTCGGTAAAGGTTGACGGCGTTTCCCTTTCGGAAGTGCACCAGCCGGTCATGTTCACGCTGCCGGATTACGAAACCGTCAAGGGCGAAAAGTTTTTGGCGATGCGCGGTATCAAGGCGCCTGCGCCGAAGGTTACAGAAAAGCCTAAGGCGAGGATTGGCTTCGTTAAAATAGAATCGGATTATTCCGGAGTCGAGATACTGGTTGACGGCGAGACGACAGGGCATTCCATAGACCAAACCTTCTCACTTACAGAGGGCAAGCACATGATTTCTCTCTATATAAATGAAACAAGTTATACCCATAACATCGTCGTAGAAGCGGCGGACGGAATAAGCCAAACTGTTACGGTTTCGCTTAAAGGGAACGTCGAGGTCAAAACCTATGCGGAAAAAGCAGGGCAGAAGCCGGCTATTCTCGACGTCTATATAGACGATAAGTACACCGGGCAGAGTCCGTTTAAACTCAGCGGTCTTGTGGCCGGCACGCATACCATTAAGGTCGTGGCCGAGGGCGTTACCAAGGAGCGCAAGATAGAGGTGCGCCCGGATTCGCCCCTTCTTGTAAAATACAAGATAATAAGAAAACCTGTGGTCATACAGGATAAGGACGACGACGATGGAGGCGTTGGCAGCGTGACTTTTTAGGCGCGAGGGCGGTCTGCCGGAGGCCTTCATGTCTTTGCCTTACATTTTTCACCGCCCTACATGTTGCCCCCCCAAATTCATTTGACTTAATTTTCTCAAATGGGATAATATTCAATCACCTTCGCGGTGTTATCCCTATGATTCAACTGTTTCGCGTATCTAAAAACTATGACGGCAATGTGCCGGCCCTCACGGACGTAAGCCTAAAGATAGAAAAGGGAGAGTTCCTTTTCATCACAGGGCCGAGCGGGGCCGGAAAATCCACGCTTTTAAAGATTCTCTCCGGCGCCGAGGCCCCTTCGAGCGGAAGCATAATAATCAACGGAAGAAATTATCTCCGCATCCCCCACCAAGAACTCCTCCACCTTCGGAGAAGAATGGGGTTCGTATTTCAGGACTCCAAACTCATAAACTCGAGAAGCGTTCTGGAAAACGTCGCCATCTCTCTTAAGATAACCGGCGCGCCCCCATCTGAGGTGAAGGCCAAGGCTCTGAAGGCGCTTTCCTACGTGAAGCTGCTTCACAGGGCGAACTTCCGCCCCCTTGCCCTTTCAGGCGGCGAGCAGCAAAGGGTATCGCTTGCCCGCGCGCTCGTCAAGGAGCCCGATATACTTCTCGCTGACGAACCGACCGGCAACCTCGACCCCGAACTCGCCGACGAAGTCATGGGAATATTCCGCGAAATAAACGCCCGGGGCACGACCGTTATCGTTGCCACCCACGATAAGGCATTAATATCGAAACTCAACAAGAGGGTTGTCGTCATTGAGCACGGGAGACTTATAAACGGCGGCTCCTCCCTTTCTCAAAGGGAGGCAGGGAGGGATTCATGACCGCGAGATATAAACTCCGATACATGGTTCAGGATTCCTTCCGAAACGTGAGGGAGAATCTCCTGAATACGGTTCTTTCCGTCATTACGGTAGGAGTGTCGCTCGCGGTGTTCGCGTTTTTTTCGATAGTGTTTTCGAACTTGAACGCCTTTGTCGAGAAGTGGGGTGACAGGACTCACGCGGTCGTTTACGTAAAGAGCGAAGCCTTGAAGGACGGCCCTGAGGCGCTCACTCAGAGGCTCATGGCAGTGCCGGGGGTGAAAGAGGTTGTCTATGTTTCAAGCGAGAGCGCGTTTCAGTTTCTTAAAGGAGAACTCAAGGGGCACGAAAGTCTTCTGGACGGGGTCGGAGCGGAGCAATTGCCCGCGTCTTTCGAGGTTAAGTTTTCGCCGTCAGGCAATGTGCTTGAGGCCTTCTCGGTAACGGCTGAAAGGCTTAAGAGGCTGGGTTGGGTCGAGGACGTGGACTACGGGGCTTCGTTTGTCGAGAAGTTCGCGTCGTTCGTAAGATTCTTGGAGTTCGGCTCGGTATTCCTCGGTATTTTTTTAGCGGTCGCGGCCATGTTTTTGATATCCAATACCATAAGGCTCACTATCTACGCGAGGCGGGACGAGATAGAGATAATGAGGTACCTCGGGGCGAGCGAGGCGTTCGTAAAAATACCGTTTTTGATGGAGGGGATGTTCGCCGGGGCGGTCGGCGGGTGGATTTCGCTTCTTGCGATTTACGCCGCGCAAACGCTCTTTGCGGCTTACGTGCCGAAGCATTTTTTATTCCTTGTCGCCAACCCTCTGCCGTTTTTTACCCTCTTCTATCTTTTAACGCTCGGCGGCGCCTGCATAGGCGGCATAGGAAGCTTTATCTCGCTCGGAAGGTTTTTAAAGACATGAAGGCCGCGCTTTTATTCTTGCCGCTGATTTTTATTCCTGTTTCAATTGCGGCGAGCGACGGCAATAAGCCTGATAAGGATATAGTAAGGCAGGAGAAGAAACTCGAAGACGTAAAGAAAAAACTGGACGAGACCGAAAAGGCCGTCAAAAGGATTTCCAAGAAGGAAACGACCGTTCTCGAGGAGATAGAAAAGGCGAATAAGGCGATAAGGAAAAGCAGGGAAGAACTCAAGAAAATAGATTCCTCCATCGCCGCGCTCGGCAAAGAGGTTTCCGTTGCAGAGGCCAAGGTGTCGGGTCTTACCGCGGAAAAGCGGCTCATCGAGTGGCGCTTGAGGTCCCGGCTTACGGCTATCTACAGGATGAGAAACGGCGGGATGCTCAGGTTTATTCCATTCGATGAGCCCGCCGGGGCCGGAAGAAGATACAGGTATATGACCGCCATCATGGAATCCGACGCAAGGCTCATGGAGCGGGCGGAAGTCAATATCTCGGAACTGGCCTCGGGAAAAGAGCGTCTCCAAGGACTTCTTCTTGAGCTCGGTTCCGGCCGCAATATCGCCTCCCTCAGGAAAAACGACGCCGAGGAGGCGTTTAAAAACAAAAGGTCGCTCCTCTCGCGGCTGAAGAAGGAAAAAGAGAGCTCGCTTAATCTCGCGAAGGAACTCGAAGGCGCGAAGAGCGAACTTATGGACGTCATAGCCAACCTCGAAAAAGACGAGGAAACCGCGGCCTTGGAAAAGAGCGGTTTTGCCGCGATGAAGGGCAGGCTCAAGCCGCCCGTAACAGGCAGGGTGGTGTCTTTTTACGGCAAGGTGGTTCATCCGAAGTTCAATACCGTTACGTTCAATAACGGCATATTAATAGAGGCGGCCTACGGAACTCCGGTGAAAAACGTTTACAAGGGAAAGGTCGCGTATATCGGCTGGCTCAAGGGCTACGGGCAGGTGATGATAATAGAGCACGGGGGCGGGTTTTATACGCTTTTTGCGCATATCTCCGAAACTATGAGGGGAAAAGGCTCAATCGTAGCCGGAGGGGAAACAGTTGCGCTTGTCGGGGATTCCGGAGCCGTGGACACGGCCGGGCTTTATTTCGAGGTGCGCCGGAAGGGCGTTCCGAGCGACCCTTTGGCATGGATTGATAGGAAGGCGATAGATTGATAAACCATACAGAGCGTCATAACTTCGCGCGACCCACGCTTTGCGTGGGTACCCCGGCGTTACTCCTCGTCTCGTCGTTGCGGCGTATCTAAAAATACGCCTCACTCCTCGTCCGACCCGCTTGGCGCGGGTGCCCCGGCGCCTTGGGCTGCTTTGTTCTGACGCTCTGTAATGTGTATTTACTTATGATGTTGCATATAGTATGATAATTTCTTTATTAAATTCGGGGGTAATTCGAGATGTTTAGAAGGAATGCTTTAATATTCGCCGCCGTGTGCGCCATAATGCTTGCGGCAATATCAGTGCCGCTCTGGGGCGTAAGCCAAAAAGCAGCCAACGCCGTTACGACCGAGGAGTACGAAAAACTCAAACTCTTCGCGGACGTTTTAGGCATAGTGAGGGATAATTATCCGGAGGACGTTCAAACCAAGGACTTGGTTTACAGCGCGGTTAACGGCATGCTGAAGGGGCTTGACCCCCATTCTTCGTTTCTTAACCCCGAGGATTACCGCGAGATGCAGGTCGACACCAAAGGACAGTTCGGAGGCGTCGGCATAGAGATAGGCGTAAGGGACGGATTCCTTACCGTCATATCCCCGATAGAGGATACCCCGGCTTATAAGGCGGGGATAAAGCCGAAGGACAGGATAATGAAGATAGAGGAAAAGTTGACCAAGGACATGAACGTCAACGACGCGGTGAAGATGATAAGGGGAGAAAAGGGCACGGCCGTGACGCTTTGGATATGGAGGGAAGGCTTCGACGATTCGAAACCCTTCAAACTCGTAAGAGAAACCATAAAGATAAAGAGCGTGAAGTGGAAGGCGCTCGAAGAGGGTTTCGGCTACGTGAGGATAACCCAGTTTCAGGAAACCACGGGAGACGACCTTGATAAGGCTCTTTCGGAGCTCGGCTCGAAGGACGGAAAACTGAAGGGCCTCGTGCTCGATTTGAGAAATAACCCGGGCGGGCTTCTTAATCAGGCCGTATCGGTAAGCAATAAGTTCGTGGGCTCCGGCGTGATAGTTTCCACAAAGGGCAAGATTAAAGAGCAGGCCGTCGAGTTTACGGCCATGAAGGGCGTGGCTCATCCGTACTTCCCGATGGTCGTATTGGTGAACGACGGCAGCGCGAGCGCCTCCGAAATCGTCGCCGGCGCGCTTCAGGACCATAAAAGGGCCGTCATAATAGGCACCCCGACGTTTGGCAAGGGTTCGGTGCAGACGATAATACCATTGAAAGACGGCTCGGCGGTCCGGCTTACGACCTCTCTTTACTACACCCCGTCAGGGAGATCCATACAGGCCAAGGGCATAGAGCCCGACATCATAGTCGGAGAGATAATAAAGAAGCACCTTAAAGAAAAAGACCTCGAAAGGCATTTTGAAGCCACCCAACCCAAAGAGGAAGAGGACGAGGACAAGGATAAGAAGGTAACGGTCAAAGAGACCAAGGTGGCTGAGGACGGGGAAGAGGATACCCAGTTGAAGAGGGCGCTTGATTATCTTAAGAGTTGGATAATATTTCAAGAGACGATAAAGAAGGCCGGGTAAGCCTTCCGGCGTAAAACATGGGAAGAAGAGCAAATAAAAGAGGAGGGTCTTTCATTAGAAAGGCTCTCCTCTTTATTTTTTTTGCGGCCGCGGCCTTTGTCTTATTTTTATATTGGGAAGACGTCTTCGGCCCTGGCGCGCCGCGCGATAAATCAATAAGGCCGGAAGTTGCCGCGCCGGAAGAGCCGAAGATCGGCGTGGAAGAGCCGAGCGTTGTTCCTATCGTAAAGCCTTCGTATAGGGTCGCCGTAGTCATAGACGACATGGGAGAAGACATGGCCTCGATAACGAGGCTTCTTAAGTTGGATACTCCCGTTACCGTAGCGGTGCTGCCTTTTCTCAAACATTCGAAGGACGTCGCCAATTTCGCGCATGAGGGAGGATTAGAAGTATTGCTGCACATTCCCATGGAGCCGAAGGACCTCGCGGCGAACGACCCGGGAAAGGGCGCTCTTCTGATAAATATGGAGATAAAAGATATTCGCTCCGTTCTTAACGCGGATATGGATGCGATACCATACATAACGGGCGTCAACAACCACATGGGTTCGAGGTTCACGGAGGACGCCTCTTTGATGAAAGAGGTTTTAGCGGAGGTGAAGGAGAGGGGGCTTTTTTTCTTAGACAGCAAGACCACCGGGAAATCCAAGGCGTTATCGGCCGCGAGAGAGGCCGGGGTAAGGAGCATCGGCAGGGACGTTTTTTTGGATAACGAGCAAGATAAGGAATACATAAAGGGGCAGTTGAGGGAGCTTATCGTTATCGCGAAGAGAAGAGGCCGCGCGGTGGCAATAGGGCATCCCCACGCCGAGACGCTTGCCGCTCTCGAAGAGATGATGGCGGAATTCAAGAGCGAGGGGATAGAGGTAGTAAGGGTAGGGGATCTGCTTGAGTGAGATTTATCGTTTATTCGTTACCGTCAACAGGTAACCTTTTTTGACAACCGCCGGCTGTCTGCCCCATGCCTTCGGATCTGTTCCACTTGTAATATTTACGCCTATATGCTATTTTTCACTCATGAATACAATTACCAAAAAAGGAGAAATCCAAAGGATAAAAGAAGTTTTGGAAGGATTGCGGGGAGAAGGGACAATTCTGCTTGCCTATCTGTACGGTTCTTATGCCAAAGGCAGCCCGCATTTGCGCTCCGACATAGACATTGCGGTTTACCTGGACAGTAAGGACGAAGATGTTCGAATCGAGGCCGTTGACAGGATATTAATGAGCTGTGGCAGGGATATTGAGGTGCTTTTTCTGGATGACGAGAATGAATCGCCATTCGTCATTCAGGAGGCGCTAAAAGGCATACCTTTGATACAACCTGATAAAGATAAATTGTATGACGTGAGCGACAGGGTTTTGCATGAATCGGAAGGCATAAGGTTCAAGAGGGAAGCGTCGCATGAAGCCTGATATCAAAGCGGAAAGACTCGTTGCATTTCTTGAAGAAACAATCGTATATTTCATCAATAAAACGGAAAAGATTGACATGGACAGGTATTTTGCGGACCGTGACAGCAGAAACATACTCGATAAAACGCTGAATGACGCCATCCTGTGTATCGTGGATATAGCCGAAGAATGTCTAAAGAAGAAAAGCCTCGCAATCCCGGACACCTATAAAGATACGGTGTTGGCTTGTTATGAACTTCTTGGAGAGGTTGCTTTGAAGATCGCGCCCTTGACGAAGCATAGGAACGAAACGATACATCAGTATCTGAAAGTAAACTGGCAAAATATCGTAACCGTCAAAAAGAAGATTCCCGATATCAGGGAATTTGCCGCAAAGGCAAAGGACTTCTTTACGGGAAAATAAAATCGCCTATCCGTTATCGGTTATTTATAAGAAGAAATCAAATATCAAACGTTAACCCCGACCCATGCTCCGCATGGGTACCCCGACTTTCGTAAAATGGTATGTATTGCCTTAAATCAGACACCTCTATGCGAGCAATTTATTGCAAATAAACCCAGCACTGCGTCTTTAAGTCTTCTGTAGGGCAGACCTTCAGGTCTGCGTCTTTACAGCAGGGCTAAAGCCCTGCCCTATATTAAAGACAAAGACATGGATTCCCGCTCAATCCAGCGCCACTTTCGTAATTTGATTTTTAATTTTTGATTTTGCCGATAACCGCCTATCCCACCGGAGAGAAATCGAAGGTATAGTTTATCGTAAAGTTCTCGCCGTCATCCATGGGCTTGAACTTCCAGAGAGATATCCTTTCCATTACGGCGGCTTCGAATTCGCGGTGGTTCATGGTGGATTTTTCAATGACCGCCTTTTCGACGCGCCCGTCCGTTGATATCGTTATCTTTACGGTTATCGCGCCCTTAAGGGAGGAGTTTTTTCTGAGTTCCGCGTTGTAGAGGTATTTAAGCCCTCCCGAGTACGACCTGACTGTTTTATAGACCTCGGCCTCCTGCCTCTGCCTTTTAGTGAGAATCGTTTTTCCATCGCGTTCGGCGAGGTTTTTTCTTTCCTTCGTTGTCTCGTGCTCGGTCTTCTTGGCAATTTTCCATTCGCCCGATACGTCAATCGAAGGCCGCTCGCCGGAGGCCATGCCGGCGAGCGGGTCGCCTTTGGAGTCGGCGCTTTTCGCCGTTAATATAAGACTGTCAACGTCCCTCCAGAGCCTTTCGTTTTTTATGCTTGAGAGGACTCCACCCTTCGCGCCTATGACGCCCAAGAGGCCTCTGCCTTGAACCTTCTTCGCGGCCTCGGGTTTCCGCTCCTGTTTTTGCGCCGTCTTTTCTTCTTTAATAGGCTTCTTTTCCTCGACCTCTTCTTTTGCCGCTTCCTCTTTCGGCTTTTCAAGCGCTTTTTTCTCGATGGCTCTTTGCTTCGGGCTTAGTATGAGACGCGCGAAACGCTGCGGCATGGCGTTAATCATCTCGTCAAGCGTCTTTTCTTTTTTTAAAGGAAGGGTGTCCAAGTAGTAGGCGAAAGACGCGTGGAGCAGGACGGAGGCGGCGATAATCGCCCAGAAAAACCAATCGCGCGGCATTAACGGCCGGCCTACGCTTTCGGCTTTAGGCGCGGGGATGCCTATATGTTCAATAGTTAGTTCCGCGTCTCCGACCCGCAGTTCCACGCACATGCCCGGGGTTACGTCAAGGAGGTAAATCTCGCCCTTTTTTTTCAGAACCCCGAGCTTCATCAGGGGTTGGAGCTTTACCGATTCGCCGCCCTTCCGGACCTCTCCTTCCATGCCTTCCATGAGGCAGAGCGTTTCGCCTTTGCCAATGCGCCTCATGAAGACGTAAGACGAGGGGAGGTAGGGGGCGCTGGATTTTATGTCGCTTCCGTATTCTTTACCGAGGGTAAGAGAGTCTTTTAGGCTTACGGATTCTTCTTTCCCCCCCTGTCTCCTGAAGCGTACTACGAGCTCTTTTATTTCTTTATTCAAGAGACATCACCGCAAGGGAGATATTGTTGTAGCCAACCTGACCGCAGGTGTACATGACCTTTTGAAGGAGATTAAAAGGTATGCGTCTGTCGCCGAGTATTACGACCTCCCGCGAGAGTTCGAGGGAGGGGTTTACGCCGGCTATGAAAAGGGTTTTCTCCGCCTCTTTTTTAAGCCTCGCATAAAGCGGCTCTATCAGAAGTTCTTCTCCGGCTTCAAAGTCGGTTCCCGCCACGCGCTCGCCTTCGACGACTATATCCTTCGC
>JBAQMW010000044.1:0-6555 GCA_049303155.1 Thermodesulfobacteriota bacterium
CTGTAGATCAGCCCTTTAGAGCCTGCCCCCGCAGGCATTAAGCGGGGGGCTGATGTAAAAGAAAATTTTATATCAGGGCTAAAGCCCTGAGCTACGAAAAGATGAAAGACGAAAGACCGGGTAGCATGGAATTAGCGATTAAAGATCTGCTTATCGCCACAGGCGGGAGGCTTTTAAGGGGTTCTCCCGATGCGGTGGTAAGAAACGTTTCCATTGATTCGAGAAGCGTAAAGAAGGGGGATTTTTTCTTCGCCATCAAAGGCGAGCGGTTCGACGGCCATGACTTCGTGAAAGAGGTTTATGGAAGCGGCGCCGCCGGGGCGCTTGTGGAAGAAAGACGCGCCTCCGGGGTCTTGGCCTTCACCGGGGAAGAATTTATTGTCATAGCCGTGCCGGACACGATTAGGGCGCTTGGAGACGCGGCGGGTTTTTGGAGGAAGGCATCGGGGGTTTTGCTCGTGGCCATAGGAGGCAGTTCAGGCAAGACTACGACCAAGGACATGGCCGCCGCCATACTGGAAAAAAAGATGAGCGTCCTCAAAACGCGGGGAAACATGAATAATCTTGTCGGGCTTCCGCTTACGCTTTTTTCCATAGAGAAGACGCATCAGGCGGTCGTAGCGGAACTCGGCATAAGCGTAGAGGGGGAGATGACGAGACTCGTCTCCATAGCGAGGCCGGACGCGGCGGTCATAACCAACATAGGAAGGGCGCACCTCGAAGGCTTCAAGGATATGGAAGGGGTGGCAACGGAAAAATTGAAACTCTTCGAGGCAATAAAGGCGGACGGAACCATAGCGATAAACATGGACGACCCGCTGTTGTCAGGCGTTGCGAAAAGATATTGCGCGAGGAAGATTACGTTCGGCAAGGCTCCCGGCGCGGACGTGAGGATAAGCTCCGTTACGGCGCGGGACTTCTTCGTTCAGGTTGACTATGAGGTATGGGGTAAGAGTCTTATCGTCGAGTTTGATTCTCCGTCCGTTGTGAACGCGTGGAACGGGGCCGCGGCCATAAGCGCGACGCTTCCTTTTGGCGTAACGCCGGACGACATAAAAGAGGGGCTTGGCTCTTTCCATCAGCCCTCGGGCAGGATGAAGGTCTTAGAACTCGGGACGTGGACAGTCATAGACGACACATATAACGCCAATCCCGATTCGGTCGCCGCGGCCTTAAAGAGCCTGTCCCTTATGAATGGAAGGAGGGTCGCTATTTTGGGCGATATGTTCGAACTCGGCGCATCGGAGGCCGCGCTCCATAAAGAAGCCGGCGCCTGCGCAACGAGGCTCGGCATAGACATAGTCGTGGCCATAGGAAAGAGCGCCGTGTTTGTCAAGGAAGGGGCCATAGAGGGCGGCATGAACGAAAAGGACGTCCACGCCTTTGATAATAACGCCGGGGCAATGGAAAAACTCTCTTCCATATTAAAGGACAAGGACGTCGTGCTCGTAAAAGGTTCGAGGTCCGCGAAGACCGAAGAGATAATGGAAGCCATGTCGGCCCTCGCTAAAAATAAGAAAGGATAAAAGATGTTTTATCATTTGTTCTATCCGCTGGCGAAGTATCATACGATATTCAACGTATTCCAGTATATAACGTTTAGGACCATCTACGCCGCGATTACGGCACTTGTCATAAGTTTCATAATCGGGCCCTACATCATAAGAAAACTCAAGGTCTTGCAGATAGCCGAGGTCATAAGGAAAGACGGTCCCGCCTCGCACCACGTAAAGGCCGGCACCCCCACCATGGGAGGGATGATAATACTCGTCTCCATAATGGCATCGGCGCTTCTCTGGGGGAACTTTAATAACAAATACGTGTGGCTCACGATATTCGTTGTTCTTTCCTTAGGGGCCGTGGGGTTTATCGACGATTACAGGAAGGTGATATTGAAAGACAAGCGCGGTCTGCCGGGGTGGTGGAAACTCTTCTGGCAGGCGGCGATAGGCATAGCCGCGGCTGTTTTTCTTTACACGAGCGATTTCGATACTGTCATAGCGATTCCGTTCTTTAAGGGCGTCCGGCTCGACATGGGGCTTCTCTACATACCGTTTGTCGCTTTTATCATAGTCGGAAGTTCCAATGCGGTTAACCTTACGGACGGCCTTGACGGGCTCGCCATAGGGCCGATGGTCATAGCGGCCGGCACCTACATGCTCTTCGCATACTTCGCGGGACACGTGAAGATAGCGACCTACCTCCAGATACCTTACGTCGCAGGGGCGGGAGAGTTGACGGTCATAGCGGCGGCGATGGTCGGGGCTTCCTTGGGGTTTTTGTGGTTCAACACCTACCCGGCGCAGGTATTCATGGGAGACATAGGCTCTCTCTCTTTGGGCGGCGGGCTGGGGGTCCTCGCGGTCGTGACGAAAAACGAGATGGTGCTCATACTTGTCGGAGGCATATTCGTCATGGAGGCCCTTTCCGTAATATTCCAGGTCGCTTCGTATAAACTTCGCGGCAAGAGGGTTTTTGCCATGGCTCCGATACACCACCACTTCGAACTCAAGGGGTGGCCTGAGCCGAGGATAATAGTCAGGTTTTGGATAATAGCCATAATGCTTTCGCTTGTGGCGATAAGCACGCTTAAACTGAGATGACGAGGGGACTGTCCCAGATTTACGGACGGAGCGAAGCGGAGTCGTAGAATCGGGACTGTCCCCGGAATTACTAAAAGAAAAGGAAAATGGTTAAACCGAAATGATAGCGGCACGCGCGAAAAACAAATTCTCGTTTCTTGAGGGCAAAAAAATCCTCGTCGTCGGGCTTGGAATAACCGGCGTTTCCGCGTCCATGCTCCTTAAAAAGAAGGGCGCCTTCGTGACGGCGACCGATTCGAAAAAAGAAGACGATATAGAGGGAATAGCGGAACTTAAAAAGGCCTCGATAAAGGTCGAGGCCGGAGGGCATAGAAAAGAGAGTTTTATCTCTTCCGACATGATAGTGGTGAGCCCGGGCGTCGATAGCCGCATGGAGTTTTTGATTGAGGCCAAAAAAAAAGGGGTCGAGGTAATAAGCGACATAGAGCTTTTTTTCCGCCTCGCGGACGTTCCGGTCTTCGCAATTACAGGGACAAACGGAAAATCCACCGTAACGGAGCTTCTCGCCGAGGTCTTTAAAAACGCCGGTAAAAGGCCTTTCATGGGAGGCAATATCGGAATTCCGGTGACGGACTTTTTTGACGTTGGGAACGGATTTGACTCGGCGGTTTTGGAGGTAAGCAGTTTTCATCTTGAAAACATACATACCTTCAAGCCCAAGGTTGCCGTGCTTTTAAACATCACGGAAGACCACCTCTACCGCTACGACGGGTTCGACGATTACGCGAGGACGAAGATGAGGATATTCGAAAATCAGGACTCGACGGACGTCGCCATAGTAAACGCCGGAGACCCTGTCGTAATGGCGGAGATGAAAAAAAGCAAGATAAAAAGCAGGATTATTCATTTTTCGACGAGAGAGGTTCTTAAAGAGGGGCTTTATTACAAGGTTACCCCCTTTTCCAAAGGGGGGTCAGGGGGGATTCAGAACGGAGCCATAGTCTGGAAAACGCAAGGCAGAGAAGACGCCTATGACATAAAGGGCATGCGCCTTTCGGGCATACATAACGTGGAAAACGTCATGGCGGTCATAGCCGCGGCGACCGAGGCCGGCATCCCGAAGGACGTGTTGCTTAAAACAGTCATGGAATTCAAGGGCCTTCCCCACAGGATGGAATTGGTGGCTGAGATAAAAGGCGTAACCTACGTTAACGACTCAAAGGCGACTAACGTCGGCTCTCTTTATAAGGCGCTGGAGGGTTTTCCCTCCGGCGAAAAGAAGGTCGTAGTCATAGCAGGCGGCAGGGATAAGGGCGGGGATTACGGGGCATTGAAGGAAGTCATGGAACACAGGGTAAAGCTCGTCATAGTCATAGGCGAGGCCAAGGATAAGATAGCCGCTTCTCTTTCGAGCGTCTGCGAGGTTATAAGGGCTTTGAGCCTCGAGGACGCCGTGGAAATCTCGGCGAAGCGCGCCTCAACCGGCGATACCGTGCTTTTAAGCCCGGCGTGTTCGAGTTTCGACATGTTCAAGAGTTTCGAACATAGGGGCGAGACGTTTAGGAGACTCGTAGGGGAGTTGTAGCTCAGCCCTTTAGGGCTGATATAAAAGAAAATATATATTTATGTCAGGGCTGAAGCCCTGAGCTACAAAGGAGTTCATAAAATGGAGCTTATTCGGTGATACGCGCCAGCAGCAAGGACAAACTTCTCATCATTTCGACACTCTCGCTTGTCGCGTTCGGCGCGGTGATGGTCTATTCGACGAGCTACGTCGTGGCCATAAAAAAGTTCGGGGACGGGTTTTACTTCGTCGAAAAGCAGATTGTCTTCGCGTTAATCGGCTTCATTGCGTTTTTGGCGGCATCGAGGATACCGTACGAGTTCTATAAAAAACTCACCTACCCTCTCCTGATACTTTCGGTGGTGTTTTTGGCCATGCTCATGATACCGGGCATGGGACATAGCGCCGGAGGCGCGAAGAGGTGGCTCAGGCTGCCGGGCTTTACGTTCCAGCCATCGGAACTGGCGAAGTTCGCGGTGGTGGTGTTCATGGCGTATTCGCTCGAGGCGAAAAAAGACGTGATAAAAAGTTTTTCCTTGGGTTTTTTGCCGAACATCATAATACCGGGCATCGTAATCGCGCTCATAATGAGGGAGCCGGATTTCGGCACGGCGGTAACGCTCGGGTTTCTGGTTTTCATAATGAACTTCATCGCCGGAGTGAGGCTCCGCTACTTGATTGGTCTCGCCATGTCGGTTCTTCCGGTTTTTTACGTCGTTATCACGAATTTTTCCTACATGACGAAAAGGTTATTGATATTCCTCGATCCGTGGGCCGACCCGGACGGCGCGGGGTTTCAGATAGTGCAGTCTTTCATAGCGTTCGGCTCCGGCGGGATTTGGGGGGTGGGGCTCGGCGACGGTCTGCAAAAGCTCATGTATCTGCCGGAGGCGCATACGGATTTCATATTCTCGATAATAGGCGAGGAGTTCGGCCTCGCCGGAGTAACCGTCATGGTCGCGCTTTATATGGCCTACCTTATCTGCGGCATGAAGATAGCGTCCTCGGCAAAGGATCTTTTCGGAAAATATCTGGCCTTGGGCCTTACCTTCATGGTGAGCCTTCAGGCTGTCATAAACATGGCGGTCGTTTTGGGGATACTTCCGCCGAAGGGTCTCCCGCTCCCGTTCGTGAGTTACGGCGGAACGTCCCTCATAGTCAGCATGTTTTCGTCAGGGGTGCTTTGGAACATATGCATAAAGGGGAATGAGAGTTGAGGATAATCATCGCCGGCGGCGGCACCGGGGGGCATCTTTTCCCTGCCCTCGCCCTTGCCGAGGAGATTAAGGCCATGGACGCGGGAGCTGAGATAATATTCGTAGGCACAAGGCGCGGGCTGGAGGCGAAATTGGTTCCGGCGCATGGTTACGGAATAGAGTTTCTGGACGTCCTCGGACTTAAAAAGAAGACGAAGTTGGAGAAGGTACGGGCGTTCATAAAGGCGGTTAAATCCACGTTTGATGCGCTTAAGATGATGAGAAGGCTTAGGCCGGACGGGGTTATGGGTTCAGGGGGTTATTCGTCGGGGCCGGTTGTGTTAGCGGCCGCGCTTTTGGGGATAAAGACCGCGATACTCGAACAAAACGCGCTTCCCGGCCTTACGAACAGGATACTCGGCAAGGTCGCCGGCCGCATATACATAGCGTTTCCCGAGGCCGCGAGGTTTTTCCCGGCCGCGAGGACGCTTCTCAGCGGAAACCCGGTGAGAAAAGGCATACTCGGAATAAAGGACGACATAGTCGGAAAGAAGACGAAGTTTTCGCTCCTTGTTTTCGGCGGCAGTCAGGGGGCTACGGCCGTAAACGCGGCGTTTCTCGATACGGCCGAGTACCTGACCGACATCTGGGACGGGCTTCGCGTAGTACATCAGACCGGCAGAGACGGGTTCGAGAAGACGAAGGAGGCGTATAAGAGGAAGGGCATAAATGCGGAACTTCACGATTTCATAGACGACATGGCAGGTGCCTACGCAGGATGCGACCTCGTTATTTGCAGGGCCGGCGCCACGAGCATAGCCGAGATAACCGCGCTCGGCATACCGGCCATACTCATACCGTACCCGTTTTCCGCCGACGGGCATCAGGAGGTCAACGCCGCCTCGCTCGTTAAAACGGGCGCGGCAATCATGATAAGGCAGGACGAGCTTACCGGAAACGTCCTCGGAGCCGTCATAAGAAGGCTTTTCGCCAATCCGATTGAGCTCAGAAAGATGCGCGAGGGCATGAAAAAAATCGGGAGGCCCGAGGCGTCGAAGGTCATAGCGCTCGATTATACCGGGTTTCTGGCGCAGAAAAGGTGACCCCCTGTTCCAACGGGCGGGGAACCCATCCGGAGGAGGGGTCGGGGGGGATTAAGGAAGTAAACTCCTCCCTTTTACAAAGGTTCGGTATGGTTTTGTAGCTCAGCCCTTCAGGGCTGACATGTATCAGGGCTAAAGCCCTGAGCTAC
>JBAQMW010000045.1:0-4625 GCA_049303155.1 Thermodesulfobacteriota bacterium
GGCGGTTGCCCTTTTTTCGTCCTCGTGTTAGCATTTATTCCATGACAAAAGAAAACGCCCTTTGTAATTCTTTTCAAAAAATGTTATTTTTATAAATTCGTATTCACTCCTGCGGGATTCTGAAATGGCTAATCAGACAGCTGAAAACAAGAAAAAAACGAGGCTTCCGTCTCATCTCCGAAGGCCTCTCGGAAGGCCGGCTGACCTTCACGCAATGAAGTCAATCCTCCGGCGTAGGGGTCTTCACACTGTTTGCGAGTCCGCGCGGTGCCCTAATATAGGCGAGTGTTTTTCGAAACCAACAGCGACCTTCATGATACTCGGAAACGTCTGCACGAGGAGGTGCGGCTTTTGCAGCGTGGAGAAGACCCGCGAGCCTCTTTCGCTCGACC
The DNA here is from genome assembly GCA_049303155.1 of Thermodesulfobacteriota bacterium. Classification (GTDB taxonomy): domain Bacteria; phylum Desulfobacterota; class GWC2-55-46; order GWC2-55-46; family DRQE01; genus JBBTLC01. The sequence continues at coordinate 393 of JBAQMW010000045.1, forward strand.
CGAATGAGCCGAAAAACATAGCGCTAACGGCAAAGGAACTCGGGCTCAAGCACGTTGTAATAACGTCCGTCACGAGAGACGACCTTGCCTTAGGCGGGGCAGAGCAATTTGCCTTGACAATAAGGGCGTTGAGGGATAATAATGTTAAGATTTTAATAGAGGTGCTGACGCCTGATTTTAACGGAAATACAGAGGCCATCGAGGCAGTGCTTCGTGCCGGGCCGGATATATTCAACCATAACCTCGAAACAGTAAAAAGACTGTATCCGCTCGTGCGCCCCAAGGCCGATTATTCGAGGTCTCTTTCGGTCTTGAGACTTGCCAAGGCACGGGGCTTTTTTACGAAGTCAGGCATAATGGCGGGGTTCGGCGAAACAGACGCAGAGGTAAAAGAACTTCTCAAAGATTTGGCCGAGGCAAGTTGCGACGCGGTTACGATTGGGCAGTACTTGAAGCCCGGGCGCGGAAACCTCGACGTAACCGAGTATGTTATTGAAGAGAAGTTTAAGGCCTACGGAGATTATGCCAAATCCATCGGCATAACTCACGCATATTCAGGGCCATATGTTAGAAGTTCATACAACGCAGAGGAGATATTCGAAAGATAACGTGATGGATGATTTTTACAGGATAAAGAGGCTTCCGCCTTACGTCTTCAATATCGTCGGCGACCTTAGGGCAGAGGCCCGGAAAAAGGGCGAGGACATAATAGACCTCGGCATGGGCAATCCCGACCAGCCTACCCCGAAGCACATACTGGATAAGCTCGAAGAGGCCATCCATAACCCCAAGAACCACCGCTATTCGGCGTCCAAAGGCATATATAAACTAAGGCTCGCCATAGCGGACTGGTATAAAAGACGCTACGACGTTAATATCGACCCGGACACAGAGGCTGTCGTTACCATCGGCAGCAAGGAAGGTCTCGCGCATCTCGCGCTCGCGATAATCGAGCCCGGCGATGTCGTGCTCGTGCCGAACCCGACCTATCCCATACACGCATACTCGGTAGTTATCGCCGGAGGGGATTTGAGGAGCATCCCGCTTCTTCCGGGCGTGGATTTTTTTTCGGAACTCGAAAAGGCGACGAAAGAGGCATGGCCGAAGCCGAAGCTCTTGATAATTAATTTTCCACACAACCCGACGACCGAGGTGGTGGACAAGACGTTTTTCGAAAAGATAGTCGCCTTTGCCAAAGAACACGGCATGATGGTCATACACGACTTGGCCTACGCGGACATCGTTTTCGACGGGTACAAGGCTCCGAGTTTTTTGGAGGTTCCCGGAGCCAAAGACGTCGGGGTAGAGTTTTTTACCCTTTCCAAAAGCTACAACATGCCCGGCTGGAGGGTAGGGTTCGCGGTTGGCAACAAAAAGATGATAAGCGCGTTAACGAGGCTCAAGAGTTATTTCGATTACGGCATGTTTCAGCCCATACAGATAGCCGCCATCATCGCGCTTAACGGCCCGCAGGAGTGCGTAGCCGAGATTTGCGAAATGTATAAGACGCGGCGCGACGCGCTTGTGGATAGTTTTACAAAGGCCGGATGGCCGATGGAAAAACCAAAGGCAACGATGTTCGTTTGGGGGAAGATACCCGAGGCGTTCAGGCATCTTAAATCTCTTGAATTTTCAAAGCATCTCTTGAAAAAGGCCAAGGTCGCGGTGTCTCCCGGCATAGGGTTCGGCGAGTACGGGGACGGCTACGTGAGGTTAGCCCTCGTTGAAAACGAGCAGCGTATACGTCAGGCCGCGAAGGGCATAAAGAGGGCGCTTGAACGGGAATAAAACGGCGATTTGCCCGCCATACTTCGTTACCGGCGCATTTTTGTTCCTCGACGTATTATTATATACGTCTGCGTTGCAAAAATGGCCGTTGCCTCGTCTGACGGGCAACTTGCCGTTTTATTATTTAATGAAGCCTCATAAGGCGTGAGATACAATGGAAATTAAAGTAGGCCTCATAGGTTTCGGCACGGTCGGCGCGGGTGTGGCCAAGGCGCTTTACGACAACGCCCCGGTTATAAAGGCGCGGCTCGGATGCGACGTCGTTCTTAAAAAGATAGCCGACAAGGACATAACCTCCAAAAGGTGCGTTCCCGTGCCCGCCGGGGTTCTTACAACCGACGTTGATTCGATAATAAACGACCATGACATATCCATCGTCGTTGAACTAATTGGCGGCATAGACGCGGCGAAGAACATAATCTTAAAGAGCCTCAAAAATGGCAAGCACGTCGTTACCGCGAATAAGGCATTGCTTTCGACCCACGGTAAAGAGCTGTTTACCCTTGCCAAGGAAAAGAACCTGAGCCTCGGTTTCGAAGCGAGTGTTGCCGGAGGAATCCCGATAATAAAATCCATCAAAGAGGGGCTTTCGGCGAACAACATCAATTCCATTTACGGCATAATAAACGGCACTGCAAATTACATCTTGAGCAAGATGACTAACGAGGGCGGCAAGTTCGATGAGGTGCTTAAAGAGGCGCAGGCCAAGGGCTACGCGGAAAAAGACCCGGCCTACGACGTCGAAGGCATTGATACTGCGCATAAGCTCGCGATTCTGATAAACCTCGCGTATGGCGCCTACTGTAACCTCTCGGACATTTACACAGAGGGCATAACAAAGATAAGCCCGATTGACGTCGCCTTTGCCCGCGAGTTCGGCTACAAGATAAAACTATTAGCCATAGCGAAGTCATCGGGGGATTCCGTCGAGGCGAGGGTTCATCCGACCATGATTCCTTTTTCCCATCCTCTTTCTTCCGTTGACGGGATTTTTAACGCCGTGCACATAGTCGGGGACGTTGTCGGCCCGGTCATGTTTTACGGAAAAGGCGCCGGCATGATGCCGACCGCGAGCGCGGTGGTCGCGGACATAATGGACGTCTGCAGGGACTTAAAAAAGGGCTGCGTTACGAGGCTCGCGCCTCTTTCATATTCAGACGGAGCGATAAAAGACATTAAAATAAAAAACATAGACGAACTTGAATGCGCCTATTATTTAAGATTTACGGTTGCCGATAAGCCAGGGGTGCTCTCAGACATATCCGGCGCGCTCGGGGCGCACAACATAAGCATAGCCTCGGTCATTCAAAAAGGCCGCGCCGCCGAGGGCGGGGTGGTGCCGCTCGTAATCATAACGCACGGCGCCAAGGAAAGAGAACTCAAAAAGGCTCTTTCCGGCATATCGAAGATTCAGGCCGTAACGGACAAAATAATGTACGTGAGGATAGAGGAGAGCGGCAGTGGAACTTAATAGGAAAGGCCTGTGGAAAGGCGTAATAAGGGAATTCAGGGAGTATCTTCCGAAGATTCGCGAAGACGCGATAGTAACCTTGGGCGAGGGCAATACCCCCCTTATAGAGGCTGTAAACTTTAAGGACATAACCGGCGGCATAAGGCTTCTCTTTAAATTCGAAGGCCTTAATCCCACCGGCTCGTTCAAGGACAGAGGCATGACGCTCGCCGTATCAAAGGCCAAGGAAGAAGGCTCCAAGGCCGTCATATGCGCCTCGACAGGCAATACATCGGCTGCGGCCGCGGCTTACGCCGTAAGGGCCGGGATGAAGGCCTTCGTGCTCGTGCCCAAGGGCAATATCGCTCTTGGCAAACTCTCTCAGGCCATGATGCACGGCGCGATGGTTTTGGAGGTGAGCGGCAGTTTCGACGACGCCTTAAGGGTGGTAAAAGAGATTACGAAGGATTATCCGGTAACGATGGTCAACTCACTTAACCCGTACCGCATAGAGGGGCAGAAAACAGCGGCATACGAGATATGCGAGCACCTCGGGCACGCGCCGACGTATCACTTCCTGCCCGTCGGAAACGCGGGCAACATAACGGCTTACTGGAGGGGATACAAAGAGTATAAGGAAAAAAGATTGATATCGAGCCTTCCGAAGATGATGGGTTTTCAGGCGCAAGGCGCGGCGCCGATAGTTCTCGGTGCGCCGGTCGAAAAACCACAGACCGTGGCCTCGGCCATAAAGATAGGCAACCCAGCAGGCTGGCAGAGCGCGCTCGACGCGAAAAAGGAAAGCAACGGGGTGATTGACATGGTGTCCGACGAAGAGATATTGGAGGCGTATAAACTTGTCGCTTCGAAAGAAGGGGTTTTCTGCGAGCCTGCGTCCGCGGCGTCCATCGCCGGAGTAATAAAGATGAAAAAGCAGGGCGTATTGAACGACGGCGATACTGTCGTTTGCACTCTAACGGGACACGGCCTTAAAG
>JBAQMW010000046.1:0-2009 GCA_049303155.1 Thermodesulfobacteriota bacterium
CACGCCGGTCCGGCAGAGGCGAAGATGAAAGGGGCTTTTTTCTTGGCGAGCGAGAGCATCCTCGTCGCCGCATCGCGTATCTCCCACTGCGCCCTTTCGCAGCAACGGAGCGTGAAGAAGTGAAGCAGTTCTCTCGCGTTCATCGTAACGATTATTCTCGTCGCCGCCGCGTTCGGAAGTATGTAGCGGGCGTCCTCTTTGGGTATGCCTTGCTCGACGAGTTCCGAATAAAAGCCGTGGATTGAGCTTACGAAGTCGCGGAATTTTTTGGCGGCCTTCGCCTTATTTTTGATGGAAGGCGGAACTACGAATTCCTTGCAGTTTCTCATGTCCACGTACCGCTGGCTCTGCTGGGAATACGAGGCCACGCGGTGGCGCACCAATTGGTGCGTCATGGCCCTTGAAACGCCCTCTATGCCGAAGGTGAAGCTTGCGTGTTCAAGCACGGAGAGGTGCCCCATCTTGAGAATTTTCGCGAGGAACTTTTCAGTGGACGAGCCGCGAACCTTCTTTTTCAGCTCTCCTATCGCGGAAGGCGAGTAGCAGAGTTTCGCGGCCAGCGTGACCGTCTTTTCCGGCTCCGGCGTGTGCTTTAGAAGGGTAACCTTCAAGGCCGAAACGTCCTTCCTTTAGGCGTAAAATAGCGATTAGAAACCTCGCTATTTTTGGGTTTAGGCCTGTTTCTTTTCGTACTTCCGCCTGAATCTCTCTATCCTGCCGGCCGTGTCCATGAGTTTTACCTTGCCGGTAAAGAACGGATGGCACTTCGAGCAGATATCCACCGAAAGGTCTTTTTTGGTGGAGCGGGTCATGGCTTCCGTGCCGCAGGCGCAGTGTGCTCTGGCCTCGATGTAGTTCGGGTGAATTCCTTCTTTCATAAAGCGATATCCCTCCGTAGTTCGTTAAGTTTATCATCATAACAGATAGAGTTTTTGAATTCAAGCGAAAAGAGGGGGAGGAAAGATAGACAGGCGGGACGCCTGTCCTACAGATTTTTTACTTGCTCATCGAGGACAGAAAATCTTTGTTCGACGCGGAGTTTTGAATCTTGTTTAACAGAAACTCCATGCTCTCCACCGGGTTAAGCGGCTGCAAAACCTTCCTTAATATCCAGATGCGGTTAAGGTCTTCCTTGGCGATGAGGAGTTCTTCTTTTCTCGTGCCCGACTTGTTCACGTCTATGGCCGGGAATATCCTTCTTTCCGCGAGTTTTCTGTCTAACACTATTTCCATGTTGCCCGTGCCCTTGAATTCTTCGAATATCACCTCGTCCATCCTGCTTCCGGTCTCGATGAGCGCGGTCGCTATTATGGTAAGGCTTCCGCCTTCTTCGATATTCCTCGCGGCTCCGAAAAACCTCTTGGGTTTATGCAGGGCGTTTGAATCAACTCCTCCGGAGAGCACCTTGCCCGAGGGCGGCACGACCGTATTATACGCCCTCGCGAGCCTCGTTATGCTGTCCAATAGTATCACGACGTCTCTTTGAGTCTCGACGAGCCTTTTGGCCTTCTCTAACACCATTTCGGCCACCTGCACGTGCCTCTGGGCCGGTTCGTCGAAGGTCGAGCTTATGACCTCTCCCTGCACCGACCTTTGCATGTCGGTTACCTCTTCGGGCCTTTCGTCTATGAGGAGCACCAGAAGCGTTACTTCGGGATGGTTCTTTGCTATCGAATTGGCGAGTTTTTGAAGAATCGTCGTCTTACCGACCCTCGGCGGAGACACTATAATGCCCCTTTGCCCTTTGCCGATTGGAGTGAACATGTCCATTACCCGCATCGAGGTGTCGCCCTTGGGCGTGGTTTCGAGTTTTATCTGTTCCTGCGGATAAAGAGGGGTCAGGTTGTCGAAGAGGATTTTTTCTTTGGCCGCCTCGGGCTCGTCGTAGTTGAGTTTTTCGATCTTCAAGAGGGCGAAGTATCTTTCGCCTTCTTTCGGGGGGCGTATCTGGCCTGAGATTATGTCGCCTGTCCGAAGGCTGAACTTTCTTATCTGGGAAGGGGATACGT
>JBAQMW010000047.1:0-2487 GCA_049303155.1 Thermodesulfobacteriota bacterium
ACCCTGAGTCTTGAAACGCCGATAGGAGACGACGAGGAGAGTTCCCTCGGGGATTTCATAGAGGACGAAAAATCCCCCTCGCCTTCGGATAACGCCATAGAAAGAGACCTCTCGGCTCAGACAGGCCTCGCCCTTGAGAGCCTCTCGGAGAGAGAAAAGAAGGTTTTGAAGATGCGCTTCGGCATAGGAGAACGCCAGGACTATACGCTCGAAGAAGTCGGCAAGGTCTTGGGCGTTACGAGAGAAAGGGTGCGCCAGATAGAGGCAAAGGCCATAAGAAGACTCCGCCACCCTACGAGGGCAAAACTCCTGAAGGCCTTCTGCGAAAGCTAAGAATTTGAGGCGTAGGGTTGCATAAAATCAGGCGATGATGCACGGGACGCCGGAGCGTGGGAACGATAAGGCTTTCCGCGAAAGTTAAAAAAGGTTCGAAAAATCTACCTGCAATGCAAGTGAAGGCGGGGGCGCAAAACGCCCCCGCCTTTTTTTGTTTGTCATTCCCGTAGTCTTTTGAGCGGGAATCCAGATATAATAGATGACACGGGAATCCAGAAAAAGCATTTATAAAAAGAAGAAAACTGGATTTCACGTCCCCTCTCCCCAAAGGGAGTAGAGTAAAAATCTAATCCAATTCCTGCGCCACCCACGCAACCCTGCCGGCTATCAGCCCCTTTTCCTTGAAAAGCAACGCGTCAATACGCATCTCCGGAAATATCGGATTATCGGGTTTTAGAATTATCTTCCCGTCGCCGCGAAAAAGCCTCCTCACGGCCGCGTCCCCGTCGGGAAGTTTAACCACGTAAGCCTTCCCTTCGACGATGTCTTTGGTTTTATAATCCACGCCGAGGATAGCCCCGTCTTTTATCGCGGGAGACATCCCCTCTCCGCGCATCTTGAAGGCAACAGGCCCGGCGGAGGCATAGGCGGCCGGCATGAAAACCGCACCGAGCGGCATGCGCAAGGATTTATCTTTCAGGTCGCGGAGAATATCGAGCGAATAGATGTTTATTGACACGAGTTCGTCAGGCGAACTTCCTCCGAATGACGACGCCTTCTTGAGCGTCTCCCAGTCGAGGAAATCCTCGGCCAAAATAAATTTCTCGCCTGAAGGTTCGGGCGCGGCGTATGTCTTATCTTCGCCCGACAAAAGCCATCCCGGATCGCAGCAGAGTTCCTTCGCAACCATGCCGAGAAGCCTAGCATCCGGGGTTCTGTGCCCCTTTTCATACTTATTGAGAGTCTGAAGCGACACTCCGACCCTTTTGGCTAACTCTCCTTGCGTAATGCCTACCCTCTTGCGCGCCGTCTTTATCCTGTCGCCGATATTATTAGCCATAAGGTTAAATTCTCTTGACATATTTATCCGTATGTGTAAATATAAAACCCATAATTACCTTTTCAGCCAAGATAAGGTCTTTTGAGTAAACATATTATTACCTCTATGGATAAAAAAATATTGCCCTGCGGCATTATTTTATCGGCAAACAACTTCTTCTTGTTCCGTTGCCGGAATTATCAAGCGCCAAAGGCGCGATTTACCAAGTGTAATGTTTTTGAACCGATTAGTCAACTAAGGAGTTTAAAAAGACGGAGGCATCATATGTGCGACAACGCAAAACCGTACCGCGCCGCGAGAGCAATGAGCGAACATCTCGACATGATCACCGAATTAAGGGGAAAGATTTTCCCTGTGCTTGTCCTCATGAGCCACGCCTCCGAGATAAACCCGAACGTAGGAGAGGTGCTTACGAAAGAAGAACTCGGAAATCTCGGATGGCTGCTGAGGGACCTCTTTGACAATCTCTTTGATGCGATAGACGGTTTGAACGAATCGTATAAGCGCGAAAATAAAATAATATAAAGATAAAGGGCAGGGCCCCCTCGCAATAACAGATTAGGTAGTCATTGCGAGTCCGCCATTATTATTGGCGGACGAAGCAATCTCGTTTACATACAAAATAACCACATAGTGGTGAGGGCGGTTAAGGCTAATAGAAGTTCGGTTAGGATTGGCACACTGCGGCGGCGGGAAAATAAGACAATAATAGAATTGTCATTCCCGCAGTGTTTCTCTTTTTTTATCTGGTTCCCCGCTTAAGATTGTCCGCCTCGCCTGTGGCGGGCGGGGACAAGCTTTTGAGCGGGAATCCAGAGTCTTTTTATCTTTTCACGGATTATCCGTTCAAGCCGGATAATGACAAGGCGGCTTGAGTTATGTCAATCGCCGCCCCGGACTTATTATGCCCGCGGGTTGCGGCCGTGCGTTTCTTTTATTCCGTCAACGGCAATAAACAGCCTATCGAGCATCTCGCGGAGCAAACGGACGACCTGTTCGGTCTCCTTGCTTGTCATCACGCAACAGGAGCCTTCATTCGCAACGGCCGCGACGCTCAAAAATCTTACGAGCGGCATGATCTTCGTGCGCATCTCGTTTATTTCGTCTATATACTCTACGATGTCTTTCGTGCCCGGCGGTTTGTTCTCATC
>JBAQMW010000048.1:0-3636 GCA_049303155.1 Thermodesulfobacteriota bacterium
GACCAGGAATCTCTCAAAGACATGGCGAAGTGGCTCAGCGCGCTGTAACGGCGCTCCGATGTTTCAATACGGAGCGCCCCGTATCAAGAGGCATCGGGGCGCGGCAGTGAATTTATGGGAGTTATTAGATGTTTCGGCGTGTCCCACACCGAAACGCGTCTAAATAAAAAGGGGTTCGGCGCAATCGCCGAACCCCTTTTGAATTTGGTGGGCCGCGTAGGGATCGAACCTACGACCCGCTGATTAAGAGTCAGCTGCTCTACCAACTGAGCTAGCGGCCCGCGTTAAAAAAACCATTAAACGTGTGCGTGATGCGTGAAAAACCAGATTGCTTCGCCGACCCACGCCGCTTGGCGTGGGTACCACGCGCAATGGTGTTTTTTTTACGTATAACGCTCCGATGTTTCAATACGGAGCGCACACGCATCACATGTTTCATCTGGCGCGCCTGAGAGGATTCGAACCTCTGGCCCTCGGCGTCGGAGGCCGATGCTCTATCCACTGAGCTACAGGCGCATGAACAGTTACCTAAAAGCGGTTACCGATGCCGGATAACCGATAACATAATTATGGGGTGAGCGAGGGGATTCGAACCCCCGGCCACCGGAGTCACAGTCCAGTGCTCTAACCAACTGAGCTACGCCCACCATAAAACGGTTACCGGTTGACGGTTATCGGTTAATGAGAAAAACAAAACAATTTTTTACCGATAACCGATAACGGATAACCGTCAACCATCATTATCTGGCGCGCCTGAGAGGATTCGAACCTCTGGCCTACTGCTTAGAAGGCAGTTGCTCTATCCGACTGAGCTACAGGCGCATATACCGGTTACCGGTTATCCGATAACCGTCCATTGATAACCGTATTCCTGTCAAGGCGAGAGGCTAAGCCTCTTTTAAATTACTTGCCGTTCGCCGCGCGGGGTACCCATCCGAAGGATGGGTCGGGCCTGTTATTCCCCTCGAAAACGCCTTGCAAATTCTGGTCGGGGCGAGAGGATTCGAACCTCCGACACCCTGCTCCCAAAGCAGGTGCGCTACCAGGCTGCGCTACGCCCCGTATATTTAATATTAAAAATTAACACAGAAGAAAACTCATTGCAAGGAATATGTGAACTGATGTTCCCCTGCAACCTGTCGTTCCCGCAGTTTACTTTTTTTGTCATTGCGAGGGGCTTTATCTCGAAGCCGAAGTTGCGAGCTCCGCCATTATTATTGGCGGACGAAGCAAACCCATCTTTACAGTCATGGGATTGCTTCGCCGACCCATGCTCCGCATGGGTACCCCGCGCAATGACAGAAGTGGGGCGGCAGCGGGAATGACAGAGAAAAATAACAATGCGCGTTGACACGTCCTTATACGAGGTGTTACAATAAAGCGTGTGCCGGTTAACGAGGCGCTTATTTATCGAGCCGCCGACCCATCCTCCGGATGGGTACACCGAGGCGTGGTTGATTTTCACGACCCCATAGGACTCATCATGATAAACGACACAGCGTCTCTTAAGTCGGTCTATAATTCGCTTTGGGGCTTCCGCGGGAACGAGGCCTTCTTTAAAAGGATAAAGCGGTTTATGGTGGGCTACGGCTTCCTTTACACCGCGTTTATATTCCTTTCAATAATCTTCGGCTCGGCTGAGGCTCACTCCTCGATATATCTTCTCTTCCTCGCAAGCATCGTTACCACCACGTTCCTAATCCTAATACCTCCGGAGTGGCTTTCCAAACTCCTTCCGTTTTTCATAGCCATCTATATAGTCTTTATACACGGCCTGCTTACTTATACAGGGGGCAGTGCGAGTCCCTACGCGCCTCTTTACTTTCTGCCCATAATATTAGCCTCATTGCTTTTCGGCTACGCCGGGGCGGCCGTGTCCATCGTCCTTACTTTCGCGTCCTACGCAATAATGGAATTATACGAGTTCGGAGAGGTGTCTCTCAACATGTTCTATCAGTATTTTCTCATGGCCGACATGCCGTTTTTCATAATAGCGGCGCTTCTGTCGTTAATAGCCGTATTCGTCGCGGGCATGCTGAAGGACGAAATGGAGAACGTAACCGGCATAAAGAACGAACTCGAGGGCATCTTCGATACCGTAACTGACGCGATTTCCATACACGATACGGATTACAACATAGTGAGGGTGAACAAGTACGCCGCCGAAAGGCTCGGGGAGCCGCCCGAACGCCTCATAGGAAGAAAGTGTTACGAGGTCTTTCACGGCGCGAACGAACCGGTGAAAGATTGCCCCAACCGGAAAACCCTTGAGGATAAAAAGGCTCATACCTCCGAAATATCGGAGCCGCGGCTTTCCGGCATATTTGAGATTAGCACGTACCCGCTTTTTAAAGAGGGGGATATGCTCATAGGCACGGTTCACCACATGAAGGACATAACCGCGAGGAGGCTCGCCGAAGATTCCTTGAGGAAAGAGCTTGCCGTGACGAACGTGCTTCACAGAACCGACGTCGCGATACTTTCGACGTCCGACAGAGCCGAGATACTGAATATCTGCCTTACGAACGTAAGCGCTCTGGTCAAAGTCGAGTACGCTTCTATCGCCACCATAGACAAGGAAAAGACCGTTTTTGTGGTCGAGGCGCGCCGTTTTTTTGACAAGGTAAGCGGGAAGGATGTGGCCGTGCCCTTCGATTCCACCATATTAAAGACCGCGGTCTTTTCCGGCCATTCTATATACTACCCGGAGTTGAAAGAGAGCGACCTTCTCGCGGGAGACAAGGGAATTCTCGCATCCGGCGTAAAAAGTCTCTTCGTGATACCTCTTATCGAAAAGGGAGCCGCTTCGGGCGCCCTTACGCTCGGAAGTTTCAAGGAAAACGGTTTCGCGGCGGAAGAACGCGCGGCTCTCGAGAGATACGCGCTTCAGGTCGCGCTCGCGCTCGACAGGACAAACCTTACCGAGCGGATTCGAGAGATGTTCCTGAACACGATTATCTCGCTTTCCGCGATGTTAGAAGCCAAAAGCCCGTGGACCATGAACCATTCCGAGGGCGTGGCAAGGTATTCCACCGCCATAGCGCTCGAACTCGGGCTTGACAAGGTAATGATGGAGGAACTTACCCTCGCGGTGCTTCTCCACGATATAGGAAAAATTGGCATAAGCGACGACATATTGAATAAGCCCGGCGTTCTTTCCAAAGACGAAACCGCGCTCATGATGGAACATCCCGTAAAGGGCGCGAGCATAATCGAGCCGGTAAAGGAGTTCAAGAATATAATCCCCGTCGTCAGGCATCACCACGAGTGGTGGAACGGAAGCGGCTACCCGGACGGCCTTTCCGGAAATATGATACCTCTCGCGGCGAGGATTATAAACGCGGCTGACGCCTTCGAGGCCATGACAACGGACAGGCCGTACAAGAAAAGACGCACTATGATTGAGGCCAAGGAAGAGATGCGGAGATGCGCTGGCGTTCAGTTCGACCCGGATGTGGCGGCCGCCCTTATCCGCGCCTTAAGACAATAAAGAGTCAAAGGGTCAGAGAGTCAAAGAGTCAGAGAGTCAAAGGGTCAGAGAGTCAAAGAGTCAAAACTAAGGCAGTTCTTTTTTGAGTTCGATGTTATATCGGGGCGTAAAGACCGCAATCCCCCGCTTAATATTGCGGGGGCAGG
>JBAQMW010000049.1:0-3929 GCA_049303155.1 Thermodesulfobacteriota bacterium
GAGCATTGAGCCGGTCGGGGCGGTTTTCATTGACGCCGTGCCTTTTTACAAGCAGGATAAGCAGATGTGCGGCCCATCCGCCGTTACGAGCGTCATGAATTATTACGGAAGCGCCGTTGATTTAAAGGAGGTAACGGAGGCCGTATATACGGGGAAACTCAAGGGCACGTTGCCCATAGACATAGTCATATACGCCAAAGAAAAAAGCTTTGACGCGTCATACTACGAGGGCGGGCTTGACGACCTGAAAAAAAACCTAAGGCAGAAAACGCCTCTTATCCTTTTCGTTGACCTCGGTTACTTCAATTACAAGGCCGGCCATTACATAGTCGTTCTTGGTTACAGCGACGCGCTCGGCGTCATTGTGGCGCACTGGGGAGTCGAAAGGGAGAAGGTCGTGGATTATGAATATCTTTTAAAGATATGGCAACGCACGGGTTATTCCACGATACTTCTTACGCCGAAAGGCCGGTTTGACGCGGAAGTTGAGTTACCGTAGCTCAGGGCTATGGTGAATTTTTTCACCTTATTCCCCTCCCCACTTGTTGGGGAGGGAAGGGTGGGGCAGCCATGACAGTAATCAGCCCCCCGCTTACTGCCTGCGGGGGCAGGCTCTAAAGGGCTGAGCTACAAATACCAATACATCAGGTTTGACGGGGAGAAGGGATCTCAATGAGGGTAAAGGCGTTTTTAGCCGTATTCGCGGTTGCACCTGTTTTTTTGCTGTCTTCTTGCGTAATGGAATCTCGCGTCATAAAGCAGGACGCCCGGCCTCTTTCAGCGGGAGAAGAACTGCGTCTCGCCATGGCTTACGAATCGAAAGACATGTTAGAGCCCGCGCTTAAGAGTTATTCCAGGGTCTCGGAACTCGAACCGTCGGAGGCGAGGGCGCACTTCGGCATGGGGAACGTATATCTCAAGATGCGCCGTTATAACGAAGCAGAGGAGCGCTATAAGAAGGCCATAGAGCTCGACCCTTTGAAAGGCGCTTTCTACAATAACCTCGCGTGGCTTTACATAGAAACGGCTAACCTTGTTACCGCCATGAACATGGCGAATATCGGTATGGCGCTCGATATGGAGAGGCGCTATATCTACCTTGATACGCTCGGCGTCGCCGAGACCTTGCTCGGTAATTACGCCGGGGCTGTCCGGTATCTTAAGGAGGCCGCCATTGCCGTGCCTTTCTCGGATGCGCGCGGCCAGCTTCACATATACACCCACCTGCTTGAAGTTTACGAGAAACAGAATAAAAAGAAAGAGGCGGCCGCGGTGGAGGAAAAACTCAAATCTCTCCGGTCGGGCGTTCCGGTAACGCCGCTTCCTTAGGGTTCTCCCCTTTTACAAAGGGGAGACAGAGGGGATTCGAGAGGAATATGTTATGAGGGTTATTTACGGAATAAATCCCGTGAGGGAAGCATTGAAGGTCGCGGGCGCGGGCCGCGGCATAGAAAACATCTTCGTTTGGGAAAGGCGCGACGATAAGGTCATTCTTGATATAACGAACGACGCCAAGCGTAAGGGAATAAAAGTCAAGATTGCTTCAAAGGAGAGGCTTATCGAACTTTCCGGGGTCGAGAAACACCAAGGGGTCGTAGCGGTATTCAAGGGAGAGTTCGCCTACTGTCACATGGAAGACGCGATAAAGGCGTGGAAGGATTCCGGGGGAAGGGCGCTCTTTTTGGTGTTGGATTCCATACAGGACCCGCAGAATCTGGGCTCCCTCATAAGGGCCGCGGCGGCGTCCGGCGTTCACGCCGTCATCATACCCAAGGACAGGGCCTGTCAGGTAACGCCCGCGGTAACAAAGGCCTCGGCAGGGGCGACCGAACTCGTCATGATAGTGAGGGTAACTAATCTTAACAATGCCCTCTCCGACTTAAAGGAAGAGGGAGTGTGGACGGTCGGGATAGAGGCGGGGAGCGGCAAAAGCCTTTACTCAGTTGACATGAAAACCGATATCGCCATAGTCGTAGGGAGCGAGAGCGACGGCATAAGGCGTCTCGTGAAAGAGACGTGCGATATTGTGGCGCAAATTCCGATGAAGGGCCCGCTTAATTCCCTTAACGCGGCGCAGGCCGGCGTCGTCGCGCTCTTCGAGGCCGGGCGGCAGAGGGGGTTTTCGTGAAGGGCCCTTCGACTTCGCTTCCTTCGACTTCGCTCAGGACAGGCAAGACAGGCCTTACGGCCGGACTCATCCGCGAGGCAAAGGCCGCGGCGAAAGACGTCATACGTCCCACCCCGCTTGTTTATTCGACTTCCTTTTCCTCTCTTTTCGGAACAGACATATATCTGAAACTCGAAAACCTCCAAAAGACCGGTTCTTTCAAGCCAAGAGGCGCGTATAACAAGATACGCTCTCTTACGGGCGAAGAAAAGAAAAGGGGCGTTATCGCGGCATCATCAGGCAACCACGCTCAGGGGGTTGCGTGGGCCGCAACCTTTTGCGGAGTAAAATCAACCATAGTCATGCCTGAAACCGCGCCCATAACCAAAAGGGTCGCAACCGCCGGCTACGGCGCGTCGGTTGTGTCGCACGGAAGTTCGTTTGACGAAGCCTGCGCGAGGGCAATAGGGATAGCCGCGGAAAAAGCCCTCACATTCATCCATCCCTTTGACGACGAACTCGTCATGGCCGGGCAGGGCACAATCGGGCTTGAGATAATCGAGGCCTTGCCGGACGTCTCGACGGTTATCGTTCCTGTCGGAGGGGGAGGGCTTATATCAGGCATCGCTACAGCCGTTAAAGAGGCAAGAAAAAACGTAAAGGTTATAGGCGTTAAGGCGCGTTCGACCCGCGCCGGCATCGTAACCATAGCCGACGGCATAGCGATAAAAAAAATCGGCGAAAGGCCATCTCGCGTAATCAAGAAATACGTGGACGATATTTTGAGCGTCTCCGATGTTTTTATAGCCGAAGCCATTCTTAAACTCATTGAAAGAAAAAAGCTGGTCGTAGAGGGGGCAGGCGCGGTCGGCCTTGCCGCTCTTATGGAGGGGGGCTTAAGAGCGAAAGGAAAGACTGTGATTGTTTTAAGCGGCGGCAACATAGACGTTACCACGCTCGACAGGGTGATAAGGCTCGGGCTTTTGAAGGATGGCCGCGTTACGAGGCTCGCGGTCGAGATAGCGGACGTGTCCGGCGCCTTGGCTAATCTTACCTCGGAACTCGCCGCTTTAAAATCCAACATCCTCCACGTAATTCACATGAGGGATGCGATAGAAGTGCCTATCGGCAGAACCAAGGTCGAACTTATCCTTGAAGTCGAGGATAACTCTCATGCGAAGAGGATAAGAAAAAGGCTTAAGGAAAAGGGTTACGAGACTGAAGTCTGAATGTAGGGCAGGGCAGTAGGACAGGCGTCCCGCCTGTTTTCTCTGCGTAAAGACGCAACCCCATTAGCAGTTGTTTTAATTCCGCCTAACCGGTAGCCGTCCTACCCCATGTCCCCTGAAAGAGTCCTTCCCGCCATAAGGTGCATGTGCAGGTGAAATACAGTCTGGCCGCCTTCCTTATTTGTGTTTATGACAAGGCGGAAGCCTCTCTCCCCGACGCCGATTTTTTTCGCCACCTCTTTTGCCGTAAGCATCATGTCTCGAAGAAGCGTTTCGTCGTTGCATTCCATGAGGCTTGAATAATGGGTCTTGGGGATTATGAGAATATGAGTCGGCGACTGCGGGAATTTGTCTTTGACCGCGATGAATCTTTCGGTCTCGTGAATGAATTCAGCTGGAATTTTCTTTCCCGCTATTTTACAGAATATGCAATCCATCGGGTTTAGTCCTTGTTTATCCCTCTCCTCGTATTTTTTTATTTCCTCTCCACAAGGGGGAGAGGGTAGGGTGAGGGGGACTTTAGAGTCATAGGAAAAGAAAATTAAAGACCCCTCACCTCAATCCTCTCCCCGTCGGGGAGAGGAAGTAAAGAC
>JBAQMW010000050.1:0-2904 GCA_049303155.1 Thermodesulfobacteriota bacterium
AGTGGGTACCCCGAAGCGGCGCGGGCCGGGCGGACTCATTCGATTCCACCCGGGTCTTCATGGCAAGGCTCTCTAAGCTTTTGCCGCCCAACACCTCTATGAACCTGTCGTGACATTCGGCAAGCACGAGAAAGAGGGCGCAATCGGCCTCCTTTTCGCACCATCCTCTCTTCTCGATGCAATCGTTGATGCAAACCGGCCCCTCGACTGCCTCGATTATTTCAAGAAGCGTTATGGAACGCGAAGGCCTTGCCAATACAAAACCGCCGTCCCTGCCCCTCGACGACTTTACGAGACCTTTACCGGACAGGGTTTGGAATATCTTGGCGAGATACGCCTTCGGCATATCCTTGGCTTTGGCAATCTCCCATATATACGAGCAGCCCTTGCCAGGCCTCTCGGCCATGAAAAGCATGCCCTGTATCGCGTACTCCGCTCCTTTATTGAGCTTAAACAATCAAAGCCTCCTCTCATGTAACATCAGCCCTTTAGGGCCTGCCCACGCAGGCATTAAGCGGGGGCTGATGTGTGTCAGGGCTAAAGCCCTAAGTTACATCGGCATATAATCTTCGCCGTTATTTATCATTTGCAAAGTATATGCCATACAGGCATTACCTTTATAATTCAATAAGTTAACATAACAAGCCATAATGCAAGACAACATCATTTGCCGATACAAAAAAGCCGCATGCGGCAAAAATGCGCAAAAAGACAGATGGTAGAAAACAGGGAAGAAGGAAGAAGGAAGAAGGAAAATGCCGCGCAGGATACCCGGCGCGGCAATTCTTTATCGGTTGTCAGTTATCAATTATCGGTTATAAGTTATCAGTTATTTTATCTTTCCCGATAACCTTATTTCATGGAGGACCTCTCCAAATTTTGCTGCGCAAAATTTGGAGGAGAGAGGGGGATTCGAACCCCCGGTCCGGTTTGAACCGGACAACTGATTTCGAGTCAGCCCCCTTCAACCGCTCGGGCATCTCTCCTTGTAGCTCAGCCCTTTAGGACTGATACGAAAGATACAAAAGGTAATAGACATTTATTCAGGGCTAAAGCCCTGAACTACAAAGGACGGGCGCCATATAAAGCAAACTACGGCGAACGGTTATGCCGTTCGCCGTAAGCGGGACATGGTCATAGGGTCGGGGCACCCACCCCATAGGGTGGGTCGTGCCGGTCTATTTCTTGCCGGCGGCGCTGACTAACGACACGGAAAACCTGTCATGCTTAAAAGAATTAAAACTGGAGAACTCGGCCTTGTTGAATATCCACCCCTTGGCAACGCTCTTATCCTTCTCGAAGAGTTCCACCATGATAGCCGGGTTATTGGGCTCGTTCGACTTGCTGCCGATGTAGTCCTCGTATATCGTATAGTCCGGCACGAAGGCCTCGACCTTCACGCTGAAACCGGCGGCCTTAAGCGCGGTCTTCTTGCCTATCTCGGCATTGACCGCTTCCGACGTTTTGGAGGAAGCGTCGGTCAGTTTTATCTCCACGACCTTCCATGCGGCCTTCACCTCTTTCGACAACTGAAGCGGCTTTGTTGCCTTTACCGGCGCATGAGGCACGCTTACCATACCGCCGTTACCGGACGGAGGCATGGCGGAAGGCATAGCCCCGTGGGGAGACGCGGCCTGGTCAGCGCTTTGACCCTGCGCAACCGGCGCAACGCCCGGCTCCGCCCCTGCCTTTGGTTCTTCCTTCTTGGAACACGCGCTTACCGCGAAAAGCGCAACTATGGCGACGGCTAAATACTTTTTAAACATGGTTTTTTACGCTCCTTGTATGAATTTTTTCCACGTTAATAATAACACCCTTGAAAAAAAATTCAATTCTTTTTTTTGGGATACGCCCGGCGCCGCTTTCCGTTGAAGGGGATATTATGCTAATTAATGATTTTCCGTGCCAAAAGGCAGCGCCCGGCATCTCAACCGCCCTTGGCGCCCTTGCGCATCTTTACGGCGCCAAGGACGAGGTTGGCTATGGCGGAGACGAAGTATATTTCGTCTTCCTTGAACTCCCTCAAAACGACTGTCTGGGCGTTCAAGACCCCGAAGGGCTCTTCACCCGAAAATATCGGATAAGAGTACATGGTCTTTATCCTGTACTGTTCTTCCTTTGTCTCGGCGAAGTACTTATACCTCGGGTCTTTGGAGACGTCCGGAATAAGGAGCGGGGCCTTCTCCTTTACCGCGGAGCCGGTTATGCCCTCGCCTATCTTGAGCCTTGCCTTTCCGACGGCGTTTTGGGAAAGCCCGTAAGTGGCGCGCAGCACGAGTTGCTCGCCGTCCCAGAGGTATATGGAGCAGATGTCCACCCCGAGCCTCTTCGCGGTCTTCTCGCAGACGTTTTTCAAAACCATGTCGAGGTCGTAGTCCGAAGACGCCAGCATGCTGAGTTCCTTAAGCGTAAGTATCTCCATGCGCTCCCTGTCGGCGCGCTGGACCTCAAGATAAAAATCGCCCATGCTGTCAAACATGAGAGGGACGAGGCTTTCCTTTGAATAGTGGGGGTTTATGGCCTTGCTTTTGGTCGGCGCGGGCCTGTACTCCGAAAAACCGCAGCCGCAGGTGAACTTTATGTTATAGTCATCTATGCGGCTGGACTTCATTGTTTTGCCGCATTTCCTGCACCTTATTATCGTCTTTTCCAACGTAGGCCTCATTAGAGAAAGATTAAAAATTAAAAATGAAATACCGAAATTTTGATTTTTGATTTTTGATATTCTATTCGGCGGGAAACCTGACCTGAAGAACCTGTCCCTCTTGTCCGAGCGGCCCGAGCCGGTCGCCGTCAAACGTAACTTCCACCCCTCCGGCGTTCCCTATGAGCAAAAAAAAACTTTCGCCGCCTTCCATGCGACGCGCTCGTTTTCTTTAAGAAGAACCTCAAACGGTTCCTTAT
>JBAQMW010000051.1:0-6169 GCA_049303155.1 Thermodesulfobacteriota bacterium
CGCCTAACTCGCCGGCCCTTCCGGCCGCCATCATGCCGGCGGGCCCTCCGCCGATTATCGCCACGTCATATCTCACGGCTCTACAATATCACAGATATTGTTTTTTTTGCGGCAGGTCGGGGGGGGAAAGCGCATTGAATGTTGACGTAAAAATCTTTACGCGGTTATAGACGATATGCTAAACTCGTCGTTATGGTCGAATATAGTGTAGAAGAATTGAGAAATGAACTGAAGGAAGCCGCCGGAAAAATTGACATGGAAAAGGCGACCGATAGTATAATAGAATTAGGACGGAGATTGAAGAAGAGATGAAAACCATAAAATACAATGACTGGCTCAAAAAGGCAAAAGAGGCACGCAAGGCGTCCGCTGAAATACTTGAATATTTTGACCTTGCCAAACTCAAAAGAAAACCTAAAGACCCTGAAGAAGAGAAATGGCTTGAAAAACGAGGGCTGGAGTCGAAATTTACCGTAACAAGGTAATTGTTCTTCATGATTAACAAAGGATTCCAAGCATGGCCCTTCCGGATTTACCGGGGTAAAGTAAAGATTTTGGTTGTTAATCGGCTTTTTTTGTTGGGTTGGTTCCTTAACTCAAACTACGAAACTGCTTATGCTATGCAAAGTCTTCGCTCGAATATGGGAGATGTTCATGAAAGCAAACCATATCTTGCTATCCTTGCATTTGATTCTTTAAAATGGGCCATGCTAATTTCTTTACTCTTACGAGAAAAACTTTAAATCATACAAAGAAGCTAACAAGCATTATGTTTTGTAGGAATATGATAGTAATTATGATAGTAATATAGAAATTGGTTGAGGCTAAATGGTAGATACTTATGCCGAAAACGAATACAGAAACTGCTCGTGAACTGGCTCGCTTAAGCTCGGACTGCTCGTTTCTGCTTTCACATCTGATTCGACAAAACGACAGTCGTGCTGATAAAGACCCGAAGGAGACTCTAGAGCTTATTCTTGATTTATATGGTTTTCCTTACAATCCATCACTAAAAGCCTCATCGGTCGGGTGGTATGGTTCCGCCACGAACGCAAATATTTATAATCCGGTTAGCGGCAAATTTGACGGCTCAAATAATTCAATGGCAGTTTGTTTTACCGAAAGTACATTGGCAGGCCTAAAGGCGCATCGTGACATATTCAATATCAAATATGGACTTGCCTTTGATCGCGACATACTATTCGAGCGTGGCGCCAATCCTTGCCTCAATATCAGAGAATCTATTCTCAAATACTCACTCACTCTGGAATATGAAAAGTATTCAAGATCGGTTTTCAACTTTATACCTAGCCAATTACATCCTTTTATAAACATTATTCATGAGAGCTTCGATGCAACCCATGAGCGCGAGTGGCGTCACGCTGGCGACCTTACATTCAAACATAGCGATGTACTATTTGTGTTTTGTCCAGTGGAGGATTTTGCCACCTTCTCTGTTATTCAATCAAAGGGGCGTCCAATGTTGTTTGATTTAGCATGGCTGGATCGCATTTGAGACCTAATAATCAACTCCGATTACAATTCCACAGTTAGTGTAGCCCCCGCATGCTGTAAGCGGGGGCTACCTCGTAAGTTGGCTATGTTTAATAACCCAACAATTTTCTCTGCCTTGCATCCGGCCATGGCCGCGGTATAATGCCTTCATGAAAACGCTTATGGCATTTTTCGGCGCGTCAATCGGAGGGGCAATCGGCTGGTGGCTCGGCGACTATGTCGGGATTTGGACTGCCTTGATTTTGAGTTCCATCGGCACGGGAGTGGGCTACTACTTGGGCAAACGGTTTTTAGTTCCGTAGGGTGGGCACCGCCCACCAAAATATCAGCTACTCGCTCCTGTAAATGGTGGGCAATGCCCACCCTACAAAAACTGGAACGTGGGAACGATAATTATGAACCGCCCCTCACCCTGCCCTCAATCCCTCCTGACCTCCCTTTGGAAAAGGGAGGAACTGGCTCCCACGAGGGGAGAAGGTTCTTCTATTCCACGGCCCCCTTTTTAGCCTCAAGCTCTTCCCATCTTGAGTAAGAATCGGCAAGCTCGGATTCCACCTCTTCCATCCGCGCCTTGGCCTCGGCCGTCTTTTTGCCTTGCCTGAAGAAGTCCGGGGCCGCCATCTTCTCAAACAACTCATGTTGCTCGGCTTCGAGCGCCTCTATCTTTGCCGGTAAATCGCTAAGCTCCCGCTCTTCCTTAAAGCCCGTCTTTGCCTTGTCTTTTTTCGGCCTCGAACGGCTCTGTCTGTTTTCTCTCTTTTCTTCGGCGTCCTTTGGCCGCTGGCGGAGCCAATCGTCATACCCGCCGATATATTCGTTAAGGCCGTGCTTTTCGAATACCAACGTGCTCGTAGCCACGTTATTGAGGAAGGCCCTGTCATGGCTTACGAGCAGCACCGTCCCAGGATAGTCGAGAAGCAGTTCTTCGAGCAGGTCCAGCGTCTCGCTGTCGAGGTCGTTCGTCGGCTCGTCCATCACAAGCACGTTGGAAGGTCTCGTAAAGAGCTTCGCCAAAAGAAGCCTGTTCCTCTCTCCGCCCGAGAGCGCTTTCACCGGCGTCCGCGCGCGGGAAGGGGAGAAAAGGAAATCCTGAAGGTAGCCGATGATGTGGCGGGGTTTGCCGTCTATTATTACCTGGTCGTTGCCGCCGCTGATATTGTCCTCCACGCTCCGCTCTTCGTCGAGGACGGCCCTGTGCTGGTCGAAATAAGCCACTTCAAGCCGCGTTCCCAAGCGTACTGTCCCCTTGACGGGATTGAGTTTGCCGAGGAGGAGCTTTAAAAGAGTAGTCTTGCCCGAGCCGTTAGGGCCGATTATGCCGACCTTATCGCCCCTCGCTATGGTCGTTGAGAAATCCTTTATAATCGAATTCCCGCCGTCGTAAGAGTAGCTTACTCCCTTTGCCTCGATGACGAGCTTTCCCGAAAGTTCCGCCTCCTGGAGCTTCATCTTGGCGTTGCCTTCGAGTTCTCTTCTTTCGCTCCGAAGCCGTCTCATGTCCTGTAACGCCCTGACCCTGCCTTCGTTGCGAGTCCTCCTTGCCTTGACGCCCTGGCGTATCCATACTTCTTCTTCGGAGAGCTTTTTATCGAAGAGGGCGTTTTGTTGGGCCTCGGAATGGAGTAGCGCCTCTTTACGTTCGATGTACGTCCCGTAATCGCACTGCCAGCTCGTAAGCTTGCCCCTGTCGAGTTCGATAATGCGCGTAGCGAGCTTACGGAGGAGCATTCGGTCGTGGGTTACGAACAGGAGCGCGCCCCCGTATCCGAGGAGGAATTCCTCCAGCCAGCCGATGGATTCTATGTCAAGGTGGTTTGTCGGCTCATCGAGCAAGAGCAGGTCGGGGCCTGAGACAAGCGCCCTTCCGAGGAGAACGCGCCTCTTATAGCCCCCTGAAAGCGCGGAAAAATCCGCATCAGCCGGAAGCCTGAGTTTGGATATGACGGTTTCCACCATCTGGTTCGCCTGCCAGCCGCCCTTTGCGTCAAGCTCATGGTGTATCCGCTCGAATTCGGCTAAGGCCTTTTCGCCGCCGTCTTCGCCAAGCGTCCGGCTTATATTATGGTAGTCGGCCAGAAGTTTATAGATATCGCCGAGCCCGTTGCCTATAACCTCTGCAACTGTGCCTGTAATATCCTGAGGCACCTCCTGCGTCAATCTCATTATCTTAAGCCCCGGCTGTGCCGTAATCTCGCCGCCATCGGGTTGAATTGCGCCGCTAATCACCTTCATGAGGGTGGATTTCCCGGCCCCGTTACGCCCTACAAGGCAGACCCGTTCGCCCGGGGCTATCTGGAGATCAATTCCGTCTATGAGCAACGGACTGCCGAATCCTACGGTTATACGCCTCAGGTTTATTAAAGCCATCTTGCCCTTTCCGTGATAAATCAATCTGATATTATACTATAACAAAAAGAAAATTGCCGCATAGATTGAGCCTATAAGAACCCTGCCCTTATTTAATTGAAATCCCTCTCGTATAATGGTAGAAACTCCATTAAGACAAAGCAATCAATAAGGAGGATTTATGGGTTTACTCGAAGGTAAAAAGGCCGTAATCTTCGGAGTGGCGAACGACAAAAGCATCGCGTGGGGCATTGCCGAGGCTTTCAAAAGGGAAGGCGCGGAATTGGCCTTCACCTACGCCGGGGAAATACTCGAATCCAGGGTAAGGCCTCTCGCGGAATCAGTCGGCTCGAAGATAATCCTTCCGTGCGACGTTACGAACGAATCGCAGATTGACGCGGTGTTCGACACTCTTAAAAAAGAATGGGGCGGCCTCGACATACTCGTCCATTCTCTGGCCTTCGCCAAAAAAGAAGAACTAAAAGGCGAATTCTTCAACACCTCGCGCGAGGGGTTTTTGCTGGCCATGGACGTAAGCGCGTATTCGCTCGTAGCGCTTTGCAAAAGGGCATATCCGTTGATGGAGGGCAGGAACGCCAGCGTCATGACGTTAACCTATCTCGGAAGCGAACGCATCATTCCCAACTATAACGTAATGGGCGTGGCGAAGGCCGCTTTGGAGGCGAGCGTAAGATACCTCGCGGCCGACCTCGGAGCACGCGGCATAAGGGTTAACGCCATAAGCCCCGGCCCGATAAAGACCCTCGCGGCAATGGGCATAAGCGGATTCCGCGACATCCTCTCGGTCGTCGAGGCAAAATCCCCTCTCAAGAGAAACGTAACGCAGGACGACGTCGCCGGAACGGCCGTATATTTAGCGAGCCGGCTTTCGAGCGGCGTTACAGGAGAACTCATCTACGTTGATTCGGGATTCAACGTCATGGGGCTTTAAGACTCCCGATGCGACTCATAGCAGACCTGCACGTCCATTCCAATTACTCGCGAGCCACAAGCAAAGACATGACGCTCGATGGGATTGCGCCGTGGGCGAAAAGAAAGGGCATAGATATCGTAGGCACGGGGGACTTCACCCACCCGGCGCACTTTTCTTCAATCGAGAAAAAACTCGAACCAACGGGTAAGGGCCTTTTCACGAAAAGGAATTCCATTGAGGCCGTTCAATTCATGCTCACTGCCGAGGTCAGCAATATCTACACCCAAGGCGGAAAAACAAGAAAAATCCATAACCTCATCTTCGCCCCCACTCTCGAAGCGGCGCGCAAGATAAACTTTGAGCTCGCAAAACGCGGAAACGTCTCATCCGACGGCCGCCCGATATTCGGCTTTCCCGCGACCGAACTCATAAAAATAGCCTTAGACGCGGACCCTGATTCAATGGTCGTTCCGGCGCACGCGTGGACGCCTTGGTTCTCTCTCTTCGGCAGTAAATCAGGCTTCGACTCGATAGAAGAATGTTTCGGCGAACTCTCGAAACACATTTACGCGCTGGAAACAGGCCTTTCGTCCGACCCGGACATGAACCGCAGACTATCAGCCCTCGATAACATAACCCTTATATCCAACTCCGACGCCCACTCTCCGGCAAAGCTCGGCAGGGAGGCGAACGTGTTCGACTGCGAAATGGATTATTACGAAATAATCCGCATACTCCGAGAAAGAGACGCCCGAAAATTCTCCTTCACAATCGAGTTTTTTCCCGAAGAAGGCAAATATCACGCCGACGGGCACCGCGTCTGCAAGGTTTCGTCCTCCCCTGAAGAGACTAAAAAAACAAACGGCCTTTGCCGTGTATGCGGAAAAGAACTTACCATAGGGGTTCTAAACAGGGTCGAGGCCTTAGCGGACAGGCCGAAGGGGTTTCTGCCGCCCCGCGCCATACCTTCAAGAAAACTCGTTCCGCTTCAGGAAATAATAGCGGAAACTCTTGGGAGAGGCGTCAACACAAAGGCGGTGCAAAAAGAATACATGAAGATTACGGACGCAGGGAAAAGCGAATTCAACGTGCTCCTCGACATGTTCGAGGATGAGCTTAAAGAAATCGCGCCGCAAAAAATAGCCGAGGCTATAATGAAGGTAAGACGCGGCGAACTCTCCATAGTCCCGGGCTTTGACGGAGAATTCGGGAAGATAAAGATTGCTTAGGCAAAGATAAACTCCGTCCGGTAACGTCAATTATGTTGTGTCATAAGAAAAGTAGCGGCGGTTTCTTCAGTTTTGTTTTCGTAGGGCAACCCTTTAGGGTTGCGTTTTTTAGCAGGGCTAAAGCCCTGCCCTACATGCCCTATTC
>JBAQMW010000052.1:0-3155 GCA_049303155.1 Thermodesulfobacteriota bacterium
GCGGAGGATAATCCTTCCCTTTGAAAACGAATCGTAATCAACGCCTTTGACTCCCTCGGTCTTCCGGATTTCCTCCTTCACGGCGTCGAAACTCTTGTAGCCGCTTGAGCCGAGTATCACTACGCGCAGCGCAGTGTCGCTTGCCCCGGCGCCGGCCTTGAGGCGGAAAACGTCTTTTTGAAGTTCGTCCATGTCAACGCTCGCCTCGACGACCACGTAATAAACATCAAGGGAATCCGCCCCAAAGCCATCATTGCCCGTTCCGTCAATTTCAGAGGAATCAAAATCGCCGGGAGGAATATCTTTAATCCCCCCTAACCCCCCTTTGTAAAAGGGGGTAACCTTTTCGACAGGCTCCGTCTTCCACTCCTCGGAGATAATTCTATAAGTAAGTATGTATCTCGTCGCATCAGGATACAGATTTTCTTTGAAAAGCGCCTCAAAGATTCCACGCTCTTCTTCTTTCATGAAAGAACCGACTGCCTTGACGATTGATTCGGTAAGGGCCGTTGCCACGGCCTTTTCCTTGACTCCGCTTCCGTCGTCCGTCTTCCCGGCCTTGCCTTCCGCCGTTACGATAAGAGGCTTAGCCGGCGCCGCCGTGGCCGCAAACATAAGATACGCCGCGATAAAAATCAAAACCTTCATTAACATCCTTCCGTCCGTCATGACTCGAAAAACTCCTTTGCCGTCTCTATTATAATCGATAAGTCTTCCGGCGAAAACCACCTGATATCCTTATCCTTCTTGAACCACGTAATCTGCCTCTTGGCGTAATTACGCGTGTTTTTTTTCAACTCCGAAATGGCGTCATCGAGCGTCAAGGTTCCCTCGATTGCGGCCGTCATTTCACTATATCCCAAAGACTGCATGCTCTTAAGCCCGCGCCCGTAACCCATTGAAAGAAGTTTTGAGGTCTCCTCTAAAAGCCCCGCCTCAATCATCGCGTCAACCCTTTGCTCTATGGCGCGGTAAAGCGCGTCCCTCGGCTTGTTGACGCCTATCTTCAGCGTTTCGAAACTGGTTTCGACGAAACCGTGCTCGCTCTGAAATTCCGATATTGGACGGCCTGTGGAATAATACACCTCCAACGCCCTCATTATACGCTGAATATTATTCGGATGTATCCTTCCCGCCGAGACAGGGTCAACCTCCGAAAGCCTCTCGAACAGATAACCCCTTCCGCGGACGGAAGCCTCATTGGTAAGCCTCTCCCTTAAAAGAGAATCCTTGCCCGGCCCCTCGAATATGCCGCCGAGAAAAGCCCTTATATAAAGGCCCGTGCCTCCGGCAAGGATTATCCTTTCCCCCCCGGCCTCTATGAGTTCCGCCGCCTTTAAGGCGTCTTGAGCGAAACGCGCCGCGTTATAATCCTCGTCAGGAAAAGCGACGTCTATCAAGTGGTGCGGGATTTCCGCTCTGTCCTTTAGCGAAGGCTTGGCAGTGCCTATGTCCATGTAACGATAGACCTGCATGGAGTCGGCGGATATTATCTCTCCTCCGAGCCTCCTCGCAATCTCCATCGCTACGAAGGATTTCCCTGTTGCGGTCGGCCCTACTATCGAAATTACCTTTATCCGCCCCACTTTCTTATGCGCCGGGGTCGCGGGCCCCGTCCCTTTCAAGAGTGATAAGAGTAATCTCAGGAGGACAATTCACCCTCACGGGAAGCCCCACGACCCCTACACCTCTTGATACGTAAACGCGCGTATGGCCTAAGTCAACGAGGCCGCCTGTGAATTTCTGCCCGTTCCGTGAAGGCATGTAAGGAGCGTACCCGGTAAAAGGCACCCTTACCTGCCCGCCGTGAGTGTGGCCCGAAATCATGAGGTCAACCCTCATGTCCTTCGGCATATAACCCGCGTAATCCGGGTTATGAGAAAGAAGTATCCTCGGCGTGAGTGCGTCCGCGCCCGAAAGAGCCTTAGCCGCGTCAGGCCTGTCTTCCATAAGGTCCCCGACGCCAGCCATGCAAATCCTCGCGCCTGATATATCTATATGGGTTCCCTCGTTCCTTAAAAGCCTTATGCCTTTATTTTTTAACTCATCAGAAACTTTATTCGCGTCAGTCCGGTGGTCGTGGTTTCCCAAAACAGCGAAGATTCCGTATTTGGATTTTATGCCTGAAAGAGCCTTTACAACAGGGGCGATGTAGCCGGCTTCGTCGGTTACGTAATCTCCCGTAAGCACGACCGCGTCTGCGGAAAGTTCGTTCGCCGCCTTAACCACGCTCTCCACGTATTCGAGGCTGATAAACGGCCCGTGGTGCACGTCCGTAATCTGGCAGATGTTGAAGCCATCGAACTCAAGAGGAAGCCCCTTCACCGAAACCGCAACCTTTTCGAGCGTGAGGTTTTCTCTCTCGAACCAAAAGGCGTTCGCCGTAAGAGCGGCCGCGCCGGCCGCAAGCCCTCCTTTTATGAAATCCCTTCTCGAAATCACGGCTCTATCTCCTGCCGAACATCATTTCTACTTCGGCCATTTGTCATTGCGAGCCCTTCGGCTTCGCTCTGGGCAGGCTCCGCGAAGCAATCTCGCGTCTATCTCCTGCCGAACATTGCCTCTATATCGAGCCTTGTGAATTTTTTCACCACAGGCCTTCCGTGCGGGCAATAGGACGAAAAATCAACGTTTGAAATATCCATTACCAATGCCCTTGCCTCAACGTCCGAAAGAATCCTCGCCCCGCGTATGACCCCGTGGCACGCAATCCTCATGAGCACGGACTCTATCTTTTCGTTTACCCTTTCGCTTCCTTCAAGCAAGGTCAATTCTTCCACGAGTTCCATGACGAGCATCGAGTTATCTATGCCGGAAAGTATATCCGGCACGGCCTTTAAAAGAAACGTTTCCCCGCCCTTGGAGACCGAATGCCCGAAGACCTCCATCTCGAAACCGAGCCTCTTGAGATGGGGTGTTACGTGAAGGAGCGTCTCTTTTTCTTCCGGGTTAGTTTCTATCCTCTCCGGCAAGAGAAGGTACTGGGAGCTTATGCCCTTTTCATTATAATAGAGGGTCTTCAATCTTTCAAACCTCGCGCGCTCGGCCGCGCCGTGCTGGTCTATCACCCAAAACTCATCGTCCTTCTCTATAACGAGGAACTCGCCCCAAAGCTGGCCTATGATTTCAAAATCATCCTCAATGCCCCCTTTTTC
>JBAQMW010000053.1:0-8759 GCA_049303155.1 Thermodesulfobacteriota bacterium
AGATTATTCCTTGCGCTGTTTCAAGCAAGGCTGGAGAATCCTTTATTGGTGAAAGGGATCTCTCGTCATCGCTCACTGAGTATGAAAATGGGAATGGACATAAAATAAGGGTAGATACCCTGGACAACCTGTTTTTTCAAAAGGATATCCCTGTTAGTTATATCAAGGCGGATTTAGAAGGATATGACTTTGAGGCAATAAAAGGAGCTGAGAGTATAATCAGAAAATATAGCCCTAAAATCGCAATTACTACATATCACAACGCACAGCACTCAAAACAGATATCGGGATTTATTACCGGAATCAATCCGAATTATAAGATTAAAACTAAAGGCATCTATCAAGAGACGGGGTCGCCGGTGATGCTTCACGCGTGGTGCGATTGATACATGGCGTTATCGAACATGCTTTCTATAATCATCGTAAATTATAACGGCGTAAAATTTCTAACCGAGTGCTTGAATTCAATCGAGGAGCATGTAAGCCGCCCGCACGAGGTGATCGTCGTGGATAACGCCTCAACGGACGGAAGCGTCGAGTTGATAAAGGAGAACTTCCAGCGCGTACGTCTTATCCGAAGCGGAGAAAACCGCGGCTTTAGCGGAGGCAATAATATCGGGGCAAGGCGCGCATCGGGGGAATTGATGCTTCTTCTTAATAACGACACGCGTCTTCTTACGCCGCTTGATGCGGCAATCGAGGAGTTCGGTAGAGACGAGCGGCTCGGTGCGCTCGGGTGCAGGATGTATTACGGTGACGGGAGGAAGCAACCTTCCATCGGTTTCGAGGCGACGCCCTTAAGGCTTGTTCTCTCGTGGCTTGGACTCGGTAGGTTTGCTTTCCTGCCGGACATCTTCAGGCGCGTGGAAATGGATGAAAAGCAATATGCACGGCGACAGGATAACGTCGCATGGGTTTCCGGCGCATTCCTTATGACGAGGAAGAGCGTATGGGATAGACTTGGCGGGCTTGACGAACGGTACTTTATGTATATGGAAGATGTAGATTATTGCAAACGGGTCAGAATGGAAGGGTTCAGAGTGGCGTATATCCCGGAAGTTGAGATGGTGCATTACGTGGGGAGCGCAAAGGAGTGGATCGGCGAGAAAGCGTTGCTCAACACCATGAATTCGTATATCGAATATACAAAACAGTTCCAACGCAGATGGCTTCTTTTTTTGAGATTTTTCCTGAGCGCTGTAATGCTCTTAAGGGTTATTGCCTATTCGGTTCAGTCGTTCTTTAGCGCGTCCGGTGTTGTCAGGGATAAAGCAAGGGCGTTTATGAGGGCATCTTTCAGATTATTATCGGCTAAAGAGTGAATGAGGCGTTGCGTATCCGCAACGGACTAAATAAAGAAAAAAAACGGCTTTTTGCGCGGTGAAAAATGTTATGAAGGTTTTGTTTGTATTCGGCACAAGGCCGGAAGCCATAAAGCTTGCGCCATTAATCATAGAATTCCGAAAGCATAGCGGCGTTGAAGTCAGCATTTGTATAACGGCGCAGCATAGAGAAATGCTTGACCAGTCGATGCGGTTTTTCGGAATTACGCCGGATTACGACTTAAACATAATGAGGCCGAATCAGACCCTTTTTGATATCACATCTTCCGGTCTCAAAGGTCTTGAAAATGTCTTAAATGAACTGCGTCCGGATATCATATTCGTTCAGGGAGACACGTCAACCGCTTTTATAGGCGCGTTATCCGGTTTTTATGCGGGAATAAAAGTAGCCCATGTTGAGGCAGGTCTCAGAAGCAATAATAAACACAGCCCATTCCCGGAAGAAACGAACAGGGTTTTAATAGGGCATATAGCCGACCTTCACTTCGCACCGACTGAAAGGGGAAGAGAAAATCTTATAAAAGAAGGCATAAGAGACGGAATACATGTCGTGGGGAATTCCGTGATAGATGCCATCTTCCTATGCCTTGAACTGATAAAAGACAGAGAAGTGGAAATTGAAGAAAGATTTGCTTTCATAAATAACGGTAAAAGGTTGGTCCTTGTTACGGGACACAGGAGAGAGAGTTTCGGGGAGCCCTTTAAAAATATCTGTAAGGCCCTGAGAAAGGTCGCACTGAATACCGATGTTGAGATTGTTTATCCCGTTCACCTGAATCCGAATGTGAGAAAACCGGTCTTTGAAATCCTTGCAGGCATTGATAACCTCCACCTGATTGATCCTGTCGAATATCCGGAGCTTATCTGGTTGTTAAGCAAAAGCCATATTGTTCTTACCGACTCAGGGGGTATACAGGAAGAGGCGCCTGCTCTCGGGAAACCGGTGCTCGTCATGAGAGACGTAACGGAGAGGACGGAAGGCATAGAGGCAGGAGCGGCAAGGCTTGTAGGAACGGATACGAATGCCATATTCGAAGGCACAATGACGCTTCTTAATAACAGCGCGATTCACGGGAAGATGTCAAAGGCCGTAAATCCTTACGGCGACGGGAAGACGGCCAAGAGGATATTTAACATTCTGGACAGAACATCATGAAGATATTGTTTCAATCAAGAACGACGCTTTTTTCCGTTCCCGGCGGCGACACTGTCCAGATGTTAAAGACCGCCGAGGCATTAAGGGAAAAGGGCTGTCATGTGGATGTTACAACCGATTTGGAGCCCGATGTTTCATCTTACGACGTCATACATCTATTTAACCTGATGAGACCTCAAGAGGTTTATTTGCAGGCTCGTAATGCAAAAAGATATGCCAAAAAAATCGCGTTGTCAACCATATACGGCCGGTATACGGAGTATGAAAAAAAGGCCCGTCACGGCGCGGCAGGTTTAATCGCGAAAATGTTTTCATATAATCAGATCGAGTATTTGAAGATAGCGGCAAGGGCATGCAAAAATATGGAATTCAACAAGGGTACGATATTGGTTTTGTCGAGAGGCTATCATACGTTAAAAAAACGCACAAACGCCATGGTAGACGTCTTTTTGCCAAACTCCTACTCTGAAATGCGCAGGGTAATTAAGGATCATGGCCTCAATGACCCGAAATTTGTCGTGGTGCCGAATGCAGTGGATGCGGAGGTTTTTAATTATGAAAAAGTAACTATCGCTCCTGATGTGGAGCAGTATAAAGATTGTGTTCTATGCGTTGCAAGGATTGAGGGGCGCAAAAGCCAGCTGAACCTCGTGAGGGCGTTTAAGGGGTTGCCGTATAAACTCGTGTTGATTGGAAAACCGGCGCCAAACCACATGGATTATTATGAAATGGTAAAAAGGGCCGCAGGGGATAATGTTTATTTCCTCGGACACATTGAACATGCCCTTTTGCCCCAATTTTACAAGGCCGCTAAAGTGCATTGCCTTATAAGTTGGATGGAGACACCCGGCCTTTCTTCTTTAGAGGCGGCGGCGATGGGATGTAATCTCGTTATAACCGATAAAGGCGATACGAGGGATTATTTCGGAGACTATGCCTATTATTGCGATCCGGCTTCGGTAGATTCGATAAGAAATGCCGTTATTGAGGCATATAAGACACCGGTAAATCCCGGGCTGAGAGAGCATGTTTTGCGGAACTTTACATGGGAAAAGGCGGCTGAAAAAACAATGGAGGGGTATAAAAAGGCGCTGCAACATTAGCAAGCCGGAATAAATGGCGGACAGATTCTTGATTTTAAGCGGCCATTACCGGGGTTCATGATGCCTTTTCTGCGCAGGCAGGAATATGTATTTTCACTCAAAAGTCGGGTAATCTCCTTTGAGAATCTTTACGAATCTATGGTGCGGATATGAATGCAGGCGTGGTTGAGCAAAGCGCGGTTTTGAATCAGCCTTTCGGGAGGTCGGCGCACTGGTTTACACTTCTTTATATATATACCTTCTTCTTGGCCAATACTTTTTTGCCGCTTTTCGGCGTTACGGTATTGGCGGTGTTCTACGTGCTTGCATACCTCGTTTCATCGGGGCTGCGTTTTCCTAAAGACATGACGAAGTATCTTGTGATACCGGCCGTCCTCCTTGTTATCGGGTTTTCCGGAAGCGCGGACAACGACCGCTATGACGTATTCAAGGATGCATGGTACTACGTCAATTCGGCCATTGTACTTTCGGCCGGTTATCTCATGATGAGAAGAACCGGCAGGATAGAGCCGCTCCTTAAGGTCTTTGTTATAGGAGGATTTTTGTTGGCGCTTTATCATTTGTCCAAGATAGCCGCTAATCCATGGCTCCTTTTCGAGACCACTATCGGGCAGTATCGCAAGGAGACCGGCGCGGGGTATTTTTTGACCTTCTTAAGCCCCTCCATCCTGATATTTTCCGGCAGGTACGGCATAGAGGTGTTTACGAGCAAGCACAGGAAATTCTTTGTCCCGGTCATAATCTATGTTACCGCGGCGTCGCTCGTGCTGTCGTTTTCAAGGACGATGTGGGGCGCTTTTTTTATAATCGTTTTCGTGATGGCAGGCTTGTTCACATTGAGAAGGGCGAAAGCGATCCTCGCCGGGGTTGTGATATTGACGTTGATAATGACTTTCAGCAGTGTCATGTCCGCCGGAGGACGCACCACTGGCACCATACTAGGTAAGCTCGCAAACTCCCTAGATGAGGTGGCGCTGAGCGACTATACATCAATCGGCGATATAAATCGGAATTGGCGTGGATATGAATCTCATAGGGCGATGAAGACCTATCTCGACGGGAACGCGTGGAACCTCGCTGTTGGACACGGCTTCGGCAAGTTAGTTGACCTCAAGATATTCATGCTCCTCGGCAAAGAGGAGTTAAGATACATTCCGATCATGCACAA
The DNA here is from genome assembly GCA_049303155.1 of Thermodesulfobacteriota bacterium. Taxonomy (GTDB): domain Bacteria; phylum Desulfobacterota; class GWC2-55-46; order GWC2-55-46; family DRQE01; genus JBBTLC01. Next base: position 4,771 of record JBAQMW010000053.1, read on the forward strand.
CGGATATATGTATGTGCTGGTAAAGACCGGGGTCATCGGGCTGGCGCTGTATCTCCGGTATCTTTATCTTTTTTATAAAAAAGGTTCGGCCATTTCCGCTTCGGAAGACAGCAAAGACGTTTTTGCCGGCCGCATGATAGTGTCTCTCGTCATCGTGCTGGTCTTTACGACGTTCGTCATATCGGGCTACTTCAACAAGGGCGCACTGGTTCCCGTCATGCTCCTTCTCGGCCACCTCCTCTGTTATGCGAGGATGAGAATGATTGAAGGAGGTAAATTATGAGAGTAGCAAGAACTCCGGCGCTTATTTTTGTTGTCATGCTTTTTATTGCAGGCATTGCGCCGCAGGGTATCGGGGCGTCTTCTGATTTTCCTCCTAACTGGCCGTGGAGGGGCGTGGTCATAACGTCATTTTCCCCGCCCGACGCGGTTGACATGGAATATCTTTCCCGGATAGGGGTCAATGCCGTAAGCATCCATCTCTATACGAGGCTGGAGGCCGAAGTTAAGAAGATATCAGGCAGTGAGGCGTTCGCGAAGGAACTCGAACGGGTCGATGTTATCCTTGATGAATGTAAGAGGCGCAACATTACGGCTGTAATAACCGCCTTTCAGATACCAATGGACCCGGCGTTGGGTCTGACGCAAAACTCCCCTGAGTTCTGGGACGATCCGGAACGTTTAAAAGAGGCCGTTTACGTGGCCGGCGAGCTTGCCCAACGGTTCAAGGGGAGGGGAAGGGAACTCGCCGCTTACGAGATTTTGAGCGAGCCGCTCGTTATCCGCAACGGGAAGAATGAGGCGCCGGCCGCATGGCCCGTCCTCATGAAGGATATTGTCAAAGAGATACGGAAATACGACAAGACAAGGTTCATATCAATAACCCCGGGCATCGGAGGTTTGCCGCGCGGTTACAAAGACTTCAAACCTCTTGACGACCCTTACATCATATACGGCGCGCACATGTACGAGCCTCATGCCTTTACGCATCAGGGGATTCGGGACTTGTGGCCCCTCGGCGTCAAATATCCCGGACGTGTAAGGCTTATTAAATACTGGGATAGAGACGCCCTTGAAGGGGCGCTTAAACCTCTTCTGGATTTCCGGAAGATGCACAACGTCCCTGTCTGGATCGGCGAGTTCAGCGCCGCGCGCTGGGGCGAGGGCGCCGAAGAATATCTTAAAGATCTCATCGGCATATTCGACGGCAACGGCTGGGCGTGGACATATCACTGTTTTAAGTGCTGGCACGGCTGGGACCCTGATTATGCCGGGGGGTTTTCAACAGACGACCCGAAGGATTGGAAGCAGCATTACAAAGGCCGCGACACAGAGCGCTGGACAGTTTTAAAAAAGTCTTTTTCAAAGAATAAGCAAGGTTGGAGAAAGTAAGAAATGAAACTTGCCATTTTGGGTTCTCGCGGCATTCCTGCTAATCATGGCGGATTCGAGACCTTTGCGGAGCGGTTATCTTTGTATCTTATGTCTATGGGATGGGAAGTAACAGTTTATTGTCAAGTAAACGGTAACGGAAAGATCTATGAAAATCGTTGGAATGATATTCGTTTAGTCCACATACCAGTTCGTCAGGCAGGGGCAATAGGAACGGTTGTTTTTGACCTGAAATCAACATTCCATTCATTGCGAGAAGACGGGTTGAAACTCACTCTTGGCTATAACACAGCCATAATCTTCTTTTTATACAGATTAAAGGGACGTAAAAATTTTATCAATATGGATGGAATCGAGTGGCGAAGGCCGAAGTGGTCGTTTTTTGAACGGGCTTGGTTGTATTTAAACGAACAATTGGCTTGTTATCTAGGCAGTCATCTTATTGCGGACAATCCTCACATCAAAGCACATTTGCTGAAAAGAGTATCTGAATCTAAAATTAGCATGATTCCTTACGGAGCCGATAGAATTGATAATGCAGACGAGGCTGTTCTTGTAAAGTTTGGACTTAAACCTTATGGTTACGCGATTGTTATTGCCAGACCGGAGCCGGATAACTCAATCCTTGAGATAGTGTCCGCATTTTCAAAAAAACCTCGTAATGTAAAGTTGGTTTTACTTGGTCATTACGACATTGAAAGAAAAGCATATCACAGACAAGTATGCAGTGCGGCAGGCATTGAAGTTGTATTCCTTGGGGCGATTTATGACAAAGAAATAGTCGGCGCGCTAAGGTATTTTGCTCTTTTATATGTTCACGGGCACCAAGTTGGCGGTACTAATCCATCTCTGGTGGAAGCAATGGGGGCCGGTGCGCCCGTATTAGCCTACGATAACTGCTTTAACCGGTGGGTGTCCGGAGCAGAGGCGCGATTTTTCAGGAATGAGCAGGAATGTGCGGATCAATTTGATATGCTGCTGTTAGATACCGCAGAGTTGGAAGTGATGAGACGAGCTAGCAGAAAAAGGCATGCCGAAATGTTTACGTGGGACAAGGTGCTTAAAGACTATGAGGTGTTGCTTAACGGGTGTAATAGATAAGCAGGGGATAAAAATATCATGCTAAAGCAACGTAAAAGACTCGTGGCTGTATCTTTATATCTCGCCGACATGGTGGTTGTCGCGGCGGCTTTTTTCACGGCCTATTGGATACGTTTCAGTTATATGGCGGAATTTGAATTAGGCGGCCTGTATTCGGTGGACAGGTATCTTTGGATTCTCTTGTCGGCAATGGCTTTTTTTAGTTTTTTCCTTTACCGCTACGGCGCGTACAGGTCGTTCCGCTCCGTGCCTTTTTTTAGTGAATTAAAGATAGTGTGCGTGGCAATCGCCTTGGGCGGCGTGGTTCTTTTTGCCTCCGCGTTCGCGCTTAAGTCATATTATCTGAGCAGATTGTTGGTCGGCATATTTATCGTTGTGAGCGCGGTGTTTGTCTCGCTTGAAAGGCTCGCGATAAGAAGCATCGGGCATTACGCGAGGAGAAAGGGGCTAAATTACCGGAATGTTTTGATAGTGGGAATCGGCGGATCCGCGGCCAAGTTGTTTGAGAAAATGGAAAATAACAGGGAGTGGGGCATAAGGGTTGTTGGTTTTTTAAGCGAGAACGCAAGCGATATCGGTTCTTATTTTTTAGGGCGCAAGGTGCTCGGCCGTATGGAAGATCTCGAAAGGATAGTCAAGGAAGAGGTCATTGACGAGGTTGTGTTTACCCCTTCGGGAAAAGGTTTTTCTGACATCGAGGATTCTTTTCTCATGCTCGAGGATTTGGGCATAAACGCCCGCGTGGCGATGGATTTTTTTCCTCATACCAAGGCAAAAGCGCATCTCGAAGAATTGGATAACGTGCCGCTTCTTACTTTTTCGACTATCACGACAGACGCGTTTTCTCTTGCAGTAAAGAGGTTTTTCGATTTTGCGCTTTCATTGATATTGCTTTTGTTAACCATGCCTATCATGCTCGCGACGGCTGTTTTGATAAGGTTGGAATCTCATGGGGCTGCGTTTTTCGCTCAGGAGAGGTGCGGCCGGAACGGCAGGGTGTTCACCATGTACAAGTTCCGCTCCATGGTGAAGGATGCTGAATTCAGACTCATGGAGTTTGAAGATCAAAACGAGATGAAGGGGCCGGCCTTTAAGATGAAAGACGACCCGCGCGTTACTGCGGTCGGAAGGTTCATAAGGAGAACGAGCATAGACGAACTGCCGCAGTTGTGGAACGTCTTGAGGGGCGACATGAGCCTCATCGGGCCGAGGCCGCCGCTTGTGAGAGAGGTCGCTAATTACGCGCGGTGGCAGAGGCGAAGGCTCAGCATGAAGCCGGGGCTTACCTGCCTCTGGCAGATAAGCGGCAGAAATTCCATAACTGACTTCGACGAGTGGGCGAAGCTCGACCTCGAGTACATAGACCGCTGGTCGCTTCTGCTCGATTTGAAGATATTTCTGAAAACCATTCCGGCCGTGTTTTTCGGCAGGGGCGCGGCGTAGGGCAGGGCGGGGTACCCACCCCGAAGGGGAAGGGTCGTCCCTGCAGTAAAGAC
>JBAQMW010000054.1:0-12372 GCA_049303155.1 Thermodesulfobacteriota bacterium
GCTGCGAGGGGAAGACCAAGACTCCCGCAAGCGCGATAAAAGCAAAAAGGGTTTTCATGATAACGCCTCGCCGATTAAAATATTTCGTACTCTTCCAAATGAAAGGTCTCGACCGATTTTATCACTACCTTCGCGTTGAGTCTTCTCTTGATTTCTTCGACCACCCCGCCGCTTTCCTGCAAAAAGGACGCTACCACGGGGTTAGCGTAGACTATCGCCTTTTTCCTGCCGGAGAGTTCCTTCAAGAGGTCTCTGTAGATCTCTATCGCCACCGTTTCCCTGCCCTTTACGAAACCGTCGCCGTCGCAGTAAGGGCACGGCTCGAGGAGCGACTGGGAGATGCTTTCGCGGCTTCTTTTCCTCGTCATCTCGATTATGCCGAGCTCGGAAATCCGCAAGATGTTGGTCTTAGCCTTATCCTGCTTAAGGGCGTCCTTGAAGGTCTTGTACACCTTGTCGCGGTACGCCTCGCGCATCATATCTATGAAATCTATGACTATTATGCCGCCGATATTCCTTAACCTCAACTGGCGCACTATCTCTTCGGCTGCCTCGATATTGGTCTTGAGTATCGTGTCCTCGTGGCTCTTCTTCCCGACATAGCTTCCGGTATTGACGTCTATCGCCGTCAACGCCTCCATCTGGTCCATCACTATGTGCCCGCCCGAAGGCAGCCAGACCTTTCTTGAAAGGGCCTTCGTGAGTTCCACCTCTATCGCGTGGGCGTCGAACATGCTGTCTTTGGTGTCGTAAAGCTCCACCTTGCCGCGGAGCCCGGGCATGAACTCGTCTATGAAACTCGCGACCCTGTCGTACTCCTCTTTCGGCTCGACCATGAGCTTCGCCATGTCCGGGGTAAAGGCGTCCCTTATGGAGCGGAGCGTAAGGTCAAGTTCTTCGTATATGAGACTCGGCGGCTTGCTCGTCTCTATCTTCTTCGAGATGCTCTGATAGAGCTTCACGAGAAAGTTCATGTCCGCGATTATCTCTTCCTTATCCCGCGTTTCGCAAACAGTCCTTATTATGAAGCCGTACCCGGCGGGACGCACCGAAGACACTATGTCCCTGAGGCGTCTTCTTTCCCTTTCGCTGCTTATCCTCCTCGAAACGCCTATCCTCTCGTATCCGGGCATGAGGACAAGGTAGCGTCCCGGCAAAGACACATACGACGTAAGACGTGCGCCCTTGCTGCCGATGGGTTCCTTTTCAACCTGCACGACGAGTTCTTGCCCCTGTTTAAGCAAGTCCTGTATGCGCGTGCCCTGAGAAGAGGGTTTTTCGCCCTCCTCGCCGAAATCAACAGAATCAGCGGACACGTCCGCGGCGTGCAGAAAGGCCGTCCTCTCCAGGCCTATCTCCACAAAAGCGGCCTGCATGCCGGGCAAAACCCGGACGACCCTGCCCTTATAAACGTTGCCTGTGAGGCCGCGGTCTTTTTTTCTCTCGATGTGAAATTCGGCGAGGTTTCCGTCTTCCGTGACGGCGAGGCGTCTTTCGAAGGGATTCGCGTCTATGTACATGCACTTTTTCATGAAATTACAAGATTCTCCTAATGTAGTTAAGGAGAGACCGTGACGGGATTAAAAAACCGTCTTGGTTTTCAGGATGGGGATAAGGGACGAGCGGGAGCGGGGGAAGCCAAGAAGACGCCCCAAAAGTTCATGGGGCTTGACGCTTACGCCTTCGGTCTTTTTAAGGACGAAGTCAAGCGTCATGCCGGCGGACAAGGAGAGCTCTTTGATAAGAGGCCTCGCGTCAACCGTCTTCTTTTTTCCTTCCCTCTCTATTTCGATTGCCAATGCTTCCATGTCTATAAAATCCCTTAAAACCCTGTCCAGGGTCTCCTTTTCGATGTCGAGTTTAACCGGGCCTTTAGTCAAAAAAACGCTATACCTTTGCGAAGTTATGATAGCAGAGGCCGACGGAAGTTGCAAGGATATAAATTCGGCCTCTTTTATCCTAATCCCTTCCGGCAAAACCCGGTTCATCCCCGAAATAAGCCCCTCCGTCGTATAATTGCCCGCTTCGAACTCTACGTCCATGTACTCGTCGAGGCTTTCCACGCCGACAGGCAGAGGGCTCGCCAAACTCACCTTGGGCAACGGATGAAAACCCGAAGAATACTTAAGAGGTGCGCGAAGTCTCCGAAACGCCCTCGCGAGAACTTTCACGAGTTCGAGGTGGCTCAGGTATTTCATGTCAGCTCTTTTCTCGAACGAAAACCTGACCCTCTGCGCTGCCGAAGGTTCGGCGATAACCGAAGGTGTCTCCTTTTCAAGAAGCGGCTTCTTCTTGAAGATTATATTTTTTATCGTCTTGTGGTCGCAAACCCCGCAGTCCGTGCACTTTTCGATTCTGCAGTCAGGCGTATAAAGACCTGCCTTGGATTTTTCGTACTCTTCGTAAAGGTATTCTTTCGTAACGCCGCAGTCTATGTGCTCCCACGGAAAGACCTCGTCTTTCGGCCTTGGCCGCGCCGTATAAAATTCGGGCTTAATGTCGAGTTCTAAAAAGGCCTCCTGCCACGCATCTTTTGAAAACTCCTCGCTCCACCCGTCGAATCTCGCGCCCTTTTGAAAGGCTTTGAAGATGACGTTTGACAACCTCCTGTCGCCCCTTGAAAAAACCCCTTCAAGACCGCTCATGCGAGGCTCGTGCCATTTAAAAAGAAGCCGGGCGTCGCGCGCGGAGTTTCTGAGGCTCCTTAGCTTCGTTGCTGACTCTTCAACGGATGCCTGTCCGTGCCACTGAAAAGGCGTAAAGGGTTTGGGAACGAAGTTCGAAACGCTTACGCTTACCTGAACAGCGCTCCTGGCGGCCTTTTTGCCCGCCGCCCTTACCTCTTTCGAAAGGCGTATTATCTCGGCCACGTCCGAATCGGTCTCGCTTGGAAGCCCTATCATGAAATAGAGCTTCATCGCCCTCCACCCTAATCCGAACACCTCCTCGGCGCACGAAATAAGTGATTTTTCGTCTATGCGTTTGTTTATGACTTCCCTTAGTCTTTCGCTCCCCGCCTCAGGCGCGAGGGTAAAGCTCGTCTTCCGCACCTTTTTTATCTCTTCCGCCATCTCTCGGCTAAGAGTGCCTACCCGGAGAGACGGCAGGCTTAGCGCGACCCTTTGGCTACGAAGCTCATTCATGAGGCCGCAAACAAGCCCTTCTATGTTCGTATAATCTCCGGAGCTTAGAGATAATAAAGACGCCTCCTCGTAGCCGGTGTTTTTAAGCCCCTCCCTGACAAGCTCCGTAACCCTCTCAGGGCTTCTTTCCCGAAGCGGCCTGTAAGTCATTCCCGCCTGACAAAACCTGCAACCCCTTACGCACCCTCTCGATATCTCGACCGTAAGCCTGTCATGCACTGCCTGCATAAATGGCACGACCGGCTTTACCGGAAGAGGCAGCGCGTCTATGTTCAAGACAAAACGTTTTTTTACTTTTGCGTAGCCCTCTTTAAGAGGTTTTATATTTTTTATCGTGTGGTCTTGATTATATTCAACGTCGAAGAAAGACGGAACGTAAAGGCCTTCTATCTTGGAGAGGTTTTCAAGAAGATTTATTCTTGAAAGGCCTTTTTCCTTTGCCTCGATGACGACGCCGCATATCTCGTGAATAGCCTCCTCGCCGTCGCCTATCAAAAAACAATCGAAGAAATCCGCGACAGGCTCCGGGTTAAATGCGGACGGTCCGCCGCCTATGACTATCGGGACGTTATCGAGCCTGTCTTTGGCGTAAAGGGGTATGCCTCCAAGTTCGAGCATTTGTAAGACGTTCGTGAAAGAGAGTTCGTAGGGGAGGGAAAAACCAACGACGTCGAAGTCTTTTAGAGGCCTTCCTGATTCGAGAGTTCCGAGCGAAACGGCCTTTTCCCGAAGCAGGGCCTCCATGTCCTTCCAAGGCGAAAAGACCCTTTCGCAGGCAACGTCCGTTCTCGCGTTAAGGGTCTGGTAGAGTATCTGAAGCCCCAAATGGCTCATCCCGACTTCATAGACGTCCGGAAAACCGAGGGCGAAAGAAAGCTTAACGCTCGAAGGATCTTTCCTTATCGAATTGATTTCACCGCCGATATAGCGGCTCGTCCTCGAAACCAATGGGAGGTAATCTTTTATGTTGATAATATCCATGACTATTTAAGATAACATTAAAGAAAGAGAATCATCAAACGAGACAACTAAAGAGCCAAATGAATGTTTTACCCTTACAACTGTTTTTTCAAACGGATTACCGTCGTTCCGACGAAGCACCAAATTTACACTATCTTCTAAGCCAAGAAGACCATGTGGGTTTTGAATATTTCCTAAATCATCTGTTGAGCCTGACCAAGTTATTTTTATGGCGTTGCCCTCATGATCGGAGGCTTCGACTGAGCTTATACATGCTTTTCTTTTCGATTTATTGAACAATGTGCAACAGAGAACACAGTCATTGTGGGCCTGTGTACGCAGACCTATGCGATGTAATGGCCCTGCTATAACAACTTCATCTGACTTGATTTCATCGTAAATACCTTGTGAGAGTCTATAACTCATAAAAGCACTTATAGCTGCTACAATTGCAGCAATTGCTGCAACCACAGTCGCTACAGTCGCCACATCAACCAAAGGATAAAAAGAAAACACAGACAATTCAGGGGACACCATACTTAATTATCACCTTTCACCGGTTCACCCTTCGACAATATCAGGGCGAATGGTAAAATGGAAATTCCTACGCCATGGCGCTTTCTTTCGTTTCATCTCCGGTAATCCCCGATCCATTTGATAAACTTGAGTTTCCGTGTGGAGTTGAAGAGCCGTTTATCGGCTGTAACGACGTAGGTTTTCAGGTCGTCTGCAAGGGCTACGTAAGCGGCATCATAGGCCGAGATATTATACTTGTCGGAGTAATCGAGGACCTTCTGAAAGAGAGACGAAAGGGGATAGAGTCCTATACCGAGGTTAGCAAAGCCGTCCATCGCCTTCAGCGCGTCGCCGCCGGCCCTTGCCCGTCTCTTTGCCATGACAAGGCCGTTTGCCACCTCGAACTCAAGAAGCGCCGGAGCATGGAGGGTAATACGGTCCGAGGCATGGTCATCAAGAATGTCCAAAGCCCGAGTCCCGTACTCTTCATCGGAGAGGTACCACTTGAGCACTACGCTCGCGTCAATGACTATGCCCTTCACCTTCTCCTCTCAAGCTCTTCCCTTGACTCCTTATAGACCTCGACGGCCGAGACCCCGGCCTTCACAAAAGCCGCCCTTGACTCCAGTATCTTCCGGTGCGCTTCCATTTTTTTGGAGTGTTGGTACTCGCCATAGGGAACGATTACCGCCATAGGCTTCCCTCTCTTGGTCACCACGATGTCTTCGTTCTTTTCGGCGGCCTCTTTTATGAGCCTGCTGAAGTCTCTTTTCCCCTCGGCTATTGTCACGGCGATGGTTTCCATATAGCCTCCTTTATGGTCATATAATGTAGTCATATATTATAACATATATTATAATATATATTATATGCCGTATTTAAAGCATGTCAAGGCAAAATAGATTGCAGGAAAGGATTATAGCGTCGATACAGCTGTCTTTCTAACCGTCCTTCACGCAGCGAAAACCTAGGTTATTTATCTTGGTGACGGGTATATAACCAACCCTCGAAAAGGTAGTCGCGAACCTGTGCGTAAGACCGAAGCTCCCGCCTCTTACGGCCTTGCCTCTTTCGTCGAAGTCAGTTCCGGTCCACTCCCAAACGTTTCCCGCCATATCGTAAACGCCGTAGGGGCTTTTGCCTGTTTCGTACCTTCCGGCCTTTGTAACGCCGATTACGCCGGAGAGGCTCGTGTTTGCCTTATCCTTATCAAACTCGTTGCCCCAAGGGTATATCCTTCCGTCAGCGCCCCTTGCGGCCTTTTCCCACTCCTCTTCGGTCGGGAGCCTCTTGCCGTCCCATTTGCAAAACTCGAAGGCGTCATCAAAGCTTACCAGCACGACAGGGTAATCCTTGCGCTCTTCGCTGTACCCATAAACGTCCCAATCCTTCGGCCTCTCCCTTTTTGTAGCGTCAACGAAGGTCTTGTACCTTCCGTTCGTCACCTCGTATTTATCCATATAAAAGGCCTTTACAAAGACCTTCCTCGGCGATTCGTCCTTTGTTCCAAGTTCCGAGCCCATCTGAAACTCGCCCTCCGGCACGAGCGCCATGTCGGACGCGCCCTTAGCGCAGGCAAAAAGCGCAAAGACTGCCGCGAAAATAATAAAATGTTTCTTAATCATTATGATTTTCCTTTTTCCCTTTACCCTGCTCTTTATCTCTTTTATTAAGCATGGCTAAAGCCCTGCGCTACGTCTTTTCCCTGTTCTTTACCCTGCCTTTTTAAGAGATCTCGCGCACCTGAAACCCGCGTCGTCGCCCGCACCGCCGGGAAGATAATGGTGCCTCGTCGCTCCCCGCGCTAAAATGACGTTATTCAGGTAATGCCCCGGTATGCCGCCTATGCCGCCCTTAAGCACCTTGTGCTGTTGACCATAGTCCTTATTGGTTATGGCAGCTCCGGGATACGGCTCGTACCAACTCTCTGTCCACTCCATCACGTTTCCGCCCATGTCGTAAACGCCGTAATGACTCTTGTCCGTCTCGAAACTTCCTGCAGGCATGGTATCTCCTTTCGAGAGATTCGCCTTTTTCTCGTCGTACTCGCTGCCCCACGGATATTTGTCGCCGCCGGGGCCTCTCGCGGCCTTTTCCCACTCTGCCTCGGTCGGAAGCCTTTTCCCCGCCCATACGCAATACATGCCCGCCGAATACCACGTAACGTTATTCACCGGATGGTTGGCCTTGCCTTCAGGATACATGCGCCGGGTCCAGTTAAGCGGAGCGGGCGTGGCGGTAGATGTGATAAACTCCTTATACTGAGCGTTCGTAACCTCGTATTTGTCTATATAATAGCCGTCGAGATAGACCTTTCTCATGGGTTTTTCGTCGTCATAGTACCTGCCGGTGCGAAGCCCGAATTCGGTTCCGAGCGCGTCTTTATCCACGTCCTCGCTGCCCATTATGAACTCGCCCGGAGGGATATAAACCATGCCCTCGATTGCCGGGGCCTTATTGCATGATAAGACCGCAAGCGATAAAAACGATGCCGTCAAAAAACCGAAAACGCCTTTTACCGTCATGCTCATTTTTTATCCTTCCCTGAAACATCCGCAACGCATCTGAAACCGAAACTGTCGTTTTTGGTGTCAGCGGTAAAAAACGAGCGGTTGTAAGTCGGGGCGGATATGCCGCATCCGTAGAACATGCAGTCCCACCACGAGCCGCCCTTTAGAATCTTATACCTCGCTCCGAACTCGGGGCTCACGTAATCAGAGCCTGCATGAGGCAAATAGTCGTCGTCAATCCACTCCCAGACGTTGCCGCTCATGTCGTAAAGGCCGTATTGGTTTTTACCGGCCTCGAATGAGCCTACCGGCATAGCGCCGTTATGTCCCCTTAAGGGGTTATTGGAATTATTCAAGTTCCACTTGTCTCCCCACGGATATACCCTTCCGTCAATGCCCCTCGCGGCCTTCTCCCACTCTATCTCCCTCGGAAGCCTCTTCCCGTCGAAGCGGCAATAATTCGTTGCGTCGTTCCAACTTACGAATATCACGGGGTGATTGGCCTTGCCCTGAGGATAGTTGCTTCCGTTCCAATTATCCGGCGGCGGATAGAGCGCGGCCAAAACGAACCTCTTGTAATCAGCGTTCGTAACCTCATATTTGTCTATGTAGAAAGAGGCGGCATAGGAAACGTGCAGAGGCTTTTCGTCTCTTAACCTGTCGTCCGTGCCCATGATAAATTCTCCTTCGGGTATGAAGACCATGCCTTTCAAATCGGCTTTCCTTTCGTCGCCTTTGGAAACCGGATGCCTTACGTCCGAGGCCTCGGCAACGGAACTTCCGAGGAGCGGCTTAGCCGTCTCCTTATAGGGATGCCCGGCCATGCCGTGGCACGAAAGACACTCCTTCAACTTTCCGATGTCTTCTTTTTTGTATTTGGGTTTCGTGTGGCACTCGATGCAGGAGTCCGTATCCGGGGAAAGCGCGAAAACGCCGGAAGCGCCGAACGCGGCAAAAAAAAGGGAAAAGGCCAAGACACCGATAAACTTAAAACAAGTCATCTGAATTTAGGGTCCGCTTTATGGAGTTTTTCGCTCGAAACCGAGCCTTGATACTCGCACCTGCAGAGTTCCCTCAAATAACGCACGAGGGCCTTTATTTCTTCTTCAGTGAGGGTCTTGTGCCACATTGGCATGAGGGGGGATTTGGCGTGAGCCGTGCCGCCGTGGCTTATAATCTGCTCGAACTGCTCGTCGGAGCGGGTAATCATAAAAGTGGAATCCGTGTGGTCCCTCGGATTTATGGCCATGTCAGGGGTGGAGTTTATGCCGTCTCCCTTGCCTTCGGAGCCGTGACACTGGCTGCACCACTTGCCGTATAAATCTTTGGCGTTTATTGCGGCAACGGCTACTGATTCTATTGACAACAATTGAAACGCCGTCAAGACGGCGAAGACAAACAAAACGGTTTTATTAAAACTTGTCATCCGGGCGCCCCTGATTTGAATGGAAGGATTTAAGATACTTAAATTGCAAGATGTTGTCAAGGGTAAGGGGCCAACTCGATACATGTAGGGCAAGACTTTAGTTTAGTCTTTCGTAGGGCAGGGCTTTAGCCCTGCGTTTTGAAGAAAAGACGCAACCCTAAAGGGTTGCCCTACTAAAAACAAAAAGGCACGGGAGAAACCCCCGTGCCTTTCCGGAAACCTTAACTAAACCTTAGAGGCCTTTTACCTGGGCTACTATTGCGTCAAGTTCTTCGGCCGAGAACTGGAACTTCGGCATGGCTATAGAGAACTTCGGGTACTTCTTATCGGCTCCGGCCCTGCCGTTGGTGATGGTGGCCTTTACGGCCGCGGCATCGCCCTTTACGAATTCAGAACCCTTAAGAGCCGGCGCCATGGCACTACCCTCTCCGGCCTTTCCGTGGCACATCGCGCACTTAGAAGCGAAAAGCTTGCCCCCGTCGGCCGCCGCCATCGCCTGCGAGCCGACAAACATCGCGGCTGCGGCAAATAAAGCAACAAAAATCATCTTACGCATACTTTCTTTCCTCCTTAAGAAATGTGGGGTAATGGGTGTTTCTAATTTAAATTATACTCTCCGTGTCCTCTTTGTCAAGAAGATTATTTACCGGTAAAATAGCGACGTCTATTTTTGGGTTTACCGCGCCTCAGAACGCCGAGTCAGCCATTAAACCAATGAGCAAGATGCCGAGATAACCCATTGATATCAAAAAGTTTTTCCTTAAAACAGGAGTGGATTGGTCTTTTATCAGTAAAACATTCGACCACAGGAAATACGCTCCGGGCACGGCCGCGCATAAGAGGTAAATCCATCCGCTGTAACCTAAAAAAAACGGAAGAAGAGAGGCGATAAAAAGAAGAGTAGTGTTTACGAGCATATAAACGGCGGTCTTTCTATCTCCGACAAGCGCCGGCAGCATGGGTATGCCGGCCGCCTCGTAGTCCTTTTTGTGGAGCATGGCGAAACTCCAGAAATGCGAAGGCGTCCATAAAAACATTATTATCGCCAAAAGTATCGGCGGCACGCAAAGTTCCGGAGCGTGAGACGCGCCTCCGGCCAATACCGAAAAACTCCCTGCAAGCCCTCCGACCACTATATTGAGCCATGTCCTCCTCTTAAGCCATACCGTGTATATAAAGCCGTAAACTATCGCGCCGAGCCCGAGGTGAAGAGCCACCATGGCGTTCAAGGCAAGGAAGGATATCGCTATGGATAAAACAAGAAGCCCTATTGCCGCGAAAAGGGCCGTTGACGGGCTTATGGAATCGCCCGTGGCGAGCGGCCTTTTCCTCGTCCTCGTCATGAGCGAGTCTATGTCGCGGTCGTAGTAATGGTTAAAGGCGCTCGAGGCCATAGAGGCAAACATGGTAACCACCACGAGAAGCGACAAGTCCTTCCACGAAAAATGCCCTATATTGACCGACATATAACCCGCAACCGCCGAGAAGGCGATGAGACTGCAAATGCGCACCTTAAACAAACTCATGTAATTAGCCATCAAACCACCCCTTCTTTATCCCTTGCAAAATCTCTATCTTTCGTAGCTCAGGGCTTTAGCCCTGAAACAAGACTTTCTTTTATTTCAGCCCTAAAGGGCTGAGCTACAATCAAAACCACACCTCTTGAACGTTATCGATAAGCCTCATCCTCGCCCCTCTTTAAAAGGGAGGCAAGGGCGTTTATCACGAAGAAAAGTCCGCCGAGTATGGCTATAAGCCCTCCGAAGCCCATGATGCCCATGCCTATGTACTCGCCCATGCTTTTTAAGTGCTGCTCCCCTGCGTAGACCTTCCTCTGAACCCCGAAATACCCGGCTACGTAAAGTCCCGCGGCGAAAAGCACGACCCCTGCGGAATAAAGATACGGCTGGAGCCTCGCGAGCCTAAGGCTCCAAAGCCTTCGTCCTATAAATGGCAACATCTCGTAAAAAAGCCCCATAAAGGCTATTGTAACCGCACCTATGGCAAGATGATAATGGGCGGGTATCTTGGTGTTGACTCCCTTGATGTCGAGAGCCACGAGCCCGCCAAGAAGAAATACAGCTAAAGAAAGGCCGAGCGACGAAAAACCCGGAGTCCTCCACGGAAGCCCCTTTTCCCTAAGAAAAAATATTACAACCCCTATTATAAAAACCCCTGAAAGAGGCCCTATGCCCCACCTCATGAGCTGGGTATAGATGTTCGTGTATTCCTGAGAAGACGTATCGTAAACCGCGTATATGCCGAGCGAAGGCACGACAAACAGAAGATAGGCCAAAAACATCCACTTTGCCGCCTTTTCGTTAATCCCCCCCGACCCCCCTTTGTAAAAGGGGGTAACCTTGAAGGGGAGTTTGCCGACGGTAAAGCGCGAGATAAAAAACCACGCCGTAATCATGGCTATCGTATTGGCGAACTGAAGTATGTGCCCGCCTCCCCAAAAAAGCCTCTCAAAGTCTATAAAGGCCTTGCCTGTCGAATACTGAAGATAAAACGAGAGGCCAAAGGACAGAAGCGCGGTTATTACCGCGATTCCCGCTGTTGCTATGCCGACGGTCGTCGCGGGAAGGGTCTTTTTTTCTTTGAACTCCAAGAATATCGTAATGCCGGAATTCACGAAATGAATGAATATGCCGGAAAAGAACAGCACAAGCCCGGCGTAAAAGACCGGCTCTATGAGCATGGGAACGTAGTTGGCGAGTTCGGCATATCCCCTTCCGGTTAAGACGCAAAAAGCGATAAGCAGCATGCCAATTCCGGAAAACGCAAGCGATAGCCACCCGAGGGGAATGCTCCAAAACCTCCTTCCGGATTCAATTGTCGAGGCGTATGCCAATAAAAAACCCTCGAAGGCCAGAAACCATATCACTACCGCCAAAACCACGTGCCCGACGAGGGCTATATAAAGATACTCCGCGCCCCTCGGGAACAAATTTTCGACATACGGTGTTCTCGCGAGGGCTATGACCAAAGCGAACAAGCCGGCGAAAACGAGAGAGAGAGCCGAAATAAGCGCCCATCCGTAAACTATCCTGTTGCTTCCATTTGCCGTTTGCATCGAAAAAATCTCCCGACCCACTCTACCGGTGGATACCCCGCCCTTATTATAATCCATAGGCTTCCCTCCGCTATGACTAATGTCATTTTATAGGCTCTTCAAACCCTGGTATAATTATGCTATACTAAATAGACTAATCTTACCACGGAGGTTTTACATATGTTAAGGGAAAAAATCGAAGAGGCATTGGACTCCATCAGGCCGGCGTTGCAGGCCGACGGAGGAGACGTCAAGCTGGTTGACGTGGACGAGGCAAAAGGCATAGTAAGGGTGGCGCTTCAGGGCGCGTGCTCAGGATGTCCGAGCGCTCAGATAACCCTTGCCATGGGCATAGAGCGGGCCATAAAGGAAAGGGTTCCTGAAATAAAAGAAGTCCTTTCCGTATAACGGCCTTAAAAAACCGCCCCCGACATCGGGGCGGTTTTTTGCCTTAACGGATATTGCCATGACCTACCACATACTCGAAACCTGTGTTGAATGCGGAGTCTGCCTTCCTGAATGCCCGGAAGGGGCGATAAGCGAGGGAACGCCCTATATCATAGACGCGCGTCTTTGCACCGAGTGCAACGCCTGCGCCGAGGTTTGCCCGGTTGAGGCGTGCGTGCCAAAACCCAGAGACGTTGCTTAAAAAATAGATTTTGATTTTTATTTTTCGGAGCAAACGCAAGATTTGCGCCAAAGACAAGGAAAAACCGGCAGGACAAACCAGAGCATACTTTTACAGTATGTGAGGATTTGGAC
>JBAQMW010000055.1:0-8774 GCA_049303155.1 Thermodesulfobacteriota bacterium
GATGAGGCGTCAGGCTCTGTTTGGTGCCCTCCGCTCGACATATACGAAACAGATGACAAGATAATCGTAAAGGTCGAACTTCCCGGGGTGGACATAAAAGACGTTGACATAGATGTCAAGGACAACATCATGACACTTAAAGGCGACAGGAAATTCCAAAGGGACGTGAAGGAAGTTCACCATCACAGAGTTGAGTGCTGTTACGGTTCTTTTCAAAGGGTTTTCGCGCTTACGCCAATCGTGGATAAAGATAACGTGAGGGCGGGCCTTAAGGACGGCGTTTTGGAGATAACCCTGCCGAAGATTGGAGAGGATAAGACAAGGCACATAAAGGTCGGCCCTTGAGTCAGGCAAAGACGGACGCATAATGGACAACGCCAACAATCCGGCTTCGGACAAGCCGATAGATTTTTCCGCTTTCATACTTTCTCTTTCCACGACCGCCCTGCTTCAATTAGGCGTCATAGAAAACCAGCGACCCACGCCCCGACGGGAAGCGCGGAGTTGAGAATGACGTACTATAAAATAAACGCCGGGCAATGTAGATCAGGGCTTATGATGAATTTTCTCACCTTATGCCCCTCCCCACCGACCCGCCCTTCTCGGGCGGGTGCCCCGGGGAGGGAAGGGTGGGTAACCCTGATAGTAATCAGCACCCCGCGACCCATGTCTTCGCATGGGTACCCCGATTGCGGGGGCAGGCCCTAAAGGGCTGATCTACAACCAACGCCGGGCAAGGAGCGAATACCAATGAAAAATCGTAAGTTCGGAATCGGAACGCTTGTTTTGGCCGTGGCGGCGGCAATGTTTGGCGGCATCGTAATGACCGCCGCGTTCGATTTTACGCAGACGTCCGAGGCTCAAAACTTCTGGAAAGAGTCTTCGGAAAAGGACACCGCGGCCTTCACTCCGAGGTCTTTCGTCGAACTCGCCAAAAGACTCGCCCCTTCGGTCGTCAATATCTCGACGACGCAAGTTATGAAGCAAAGGCCGTTCATGCCTTTTCCCGAATTCAAGACGCCGTTTGACGAGTTTTTCGGAGACGAATTCCGGAAACCCTTCGGAGACGAGCACGACTTCAAGAGGCAAAGCCTCGGCTCCGGCTTCATCATAAACAAGGAAGGCTATATACTGACCAATAACCACGTAATCGAGAACGCGGCTGAAATCCTCGTTACGCTTTCCGGCAAGGATAAGTTGGAATACCCGGCCAAGGTCATGGGAAAAGACTCTCAATTGGACGTCGCGTTAATCAAGATAGAGGCCGACGGGGAACTTCCGGTGGCGGCATTGGGCGATTCGGATAAGTTAGACATAGGCGAGTGGGTCGTGGCCATAGGCAATCCCTTCGGCCTCGGTGGGACGGTAACGGCCGGGATAGTAAGCCAGAAGGGAAGGGTCATAGGCGCGGGGCCTTACGATAACTTCATACAAACCGACGCCTCGATAAATCCCGGCAATAGCGGCGGCCCGCTCTTTAACCTAAAGGGCGAGGTGGTCGGCATAAACACCGCGATAATCGCCGGAGGCCAGGGCATAGGGTTCGCCACTCCGATAAACATGGTAAAGGAAGTGGCGCTTCAGCTTAAGGAAAAGGGCGCGGCCACGAGGGGCTGGATAGGAGTTACCATACAGGAGGTAACCCCGGACATGGCGTCGTCTTTCGGGCTTAAAAGACCGATGGGCGCGCTCGTTTCGTCGGTCGTGGAACTCGACCCGGCAGCCGAGGGCGGCATAAAAGCCGGAGACGTGATAATCGAGTTTAACGGCAAGCCCATAGAGGAGATGAACGACCTTCCGAGGACGGTCGCGGCGACGCCTCCGGGAAAGAAGGTTTTGGCAAAGGTGGTGCGCGACGGAAGAGAGATTGAACTTTATCTTACGCTCAAGAAGAAAAGCGATGGAGATGAAGGAGAAATAGCAGGGAAGGATTCGGAAAAAGGCAAGGACAACGAGGTGGAGGCGGGGCTCGGAATCTTCGCCATGGACATAACGCCCGAACTCGCGAAGAAGTTCGACATAAAGGACGCGTCAGGGGTTTTCATCCATAACGTAAAAGACGATAGTCCGGCTTCGGACATAGGGCTTCGGCGTTGGGACATAATAAAAGAAGTCAACAGGGCGCCGGTAAAGAACGTAGGCGAATTCAAGAAGCAGATGGAAACCGCGATGAAGAAGAAGGTGGTGCTTCTCTTCGTGAAGCGCGGGGATGGCGTCTTTTATGCCGCGATAAAGGTAAAAGAAGCCAAACCGGAAAAGGCGGATTAGAGTGGCTTCTTACATTGTGGCCTTGACCGGCGCGAGCGGCGCCGCGTACGGGCTGAGACTTATATCGGAGTTTCTAACGAGGGGAGACGGCGTCGAACTTATCGTCTCCCCGAACGGTTTTTTATTGCTCAAAGAAGAGGCCGGGCTTGACTGCGAAGGCAAGGACGTATCCGCCGTTATAACCGATTTTCTTGAAAAGAAAGGCGCGAAGAAATTTAAGGGCACGCTCAAATACACGCCTTCGATTGAGGTATGGTCGCCTCTGGCGAGCGGCTCGTCAATGCCGAAGACCATGATAGTCTGCCCGTGCTCCATGGGGACTCTCGCAAGGATAGCCGGAGGCGCATCCGGTAACCTCATAGAGAGGGCCGCGGACTGCGTCATGAAAGAGGGCGGAAGGCTCGTTTTGGTTCCGCGCGAAACTCCTCTTAACGCGATACACCTTGAAAACATGCTCAAACTTTCGAGGTTGGGAGTTACCATACTTCCTGCCATGCCGGCCTTTTACAATAAGCCCGTTACAATCGCAGACATGGTGGATTTCGTCGCGGGAAAGATCCTCGATTCGCTCGGAATCGAAAACAGTCTTTATAAAAGATGGAAAGGCTGAGAACCCAAAAATAGACTTTGATTTTTGGGAAAACCGGCAAGTTGGCTGCCAGACGAGGCAGCGGACAATTTTTGAAACGAGCCGTATGTTTACGGATACGGTGAGGAGCAAAAATTGTCCGCTAACAAAGTATGGCAGCCAAATCGCCGGTTTGTAAAATAGCGAGATTTTTAATCGCTATTTTACGGTAAGGCGGATATGCTTGACGTAAAATACCTGAGGGATAATCTCGAAACAGTCGAGGCGCGTCTCAAGACGCGCGGCAAGGGCTCAGATCTTTCTTCTTTCAAGGCGTTGGACGAAAAGCGAAGGGCCCTCATAAAAGAGACCGAATCTCTTAAGGAGAAAAAAAACAAGGTCTCCGAAGAGGTCAGTTGCCTTAAAAAAGAAGGCAAGGACGCGCAGGCGATAATCTCCGAGATGCAGGACGTATCGGTTAGGATAAAGACGCTCGACAAGGAAGTCGTCGAGACTGACGAGGAATTGAAAAAACTTCTTCTCGGAACTCCGAACCTGCCTCACGCCTCGGTTCCAATCGGAAAAGACGAAAACGGCAATGTGATAGCGCGGGTCGCGGGGGAAAAGCCTTGTTTTTCATTTAAGCCGAAGGAGCATACGGACATAGGGGAATCCCTCGGCATCATTGATTTTGAAAGAGCGGGAAAGATTGCCGGAGCGCGGTTTTCTTTAATGAAGGGAGCGGGCGCGCTCCTCGAGAGGGCGCTCATAAACTTCATGCTCGATTTGCACACGACCCGTCACGGATATACGGAGGTGTTGCCGCCGTTCATGGTAAAGAGCGATTCCTTCGTGGGCACGGGACAGTTGCCGAAGTTCGAGGAGGATATTTTTAAGATCGAGGGATGGGACCACTATCTCATTCCGACCGCCGAGGTTCCGGTAACGAACATCCATAGGCAAGAGATACTTTCCGAAGGCGTCCTTCCGATTAAATACGCGGCCTATACGCCGTGCTTCAGGAAAGAGGCCGGTTCGTACGGGAAAGACGTGAAAGGTCTCATACGCCAGCACCAGTTCAATAAGGTCGAGCTTGTAAAATTCACTACCCCGGAAACAAGCTATGATGAGCTTGAGAAACTCACGCTTAATGCCGAGGAGGTTTTAAAAAGACTCGGCCTTCATTACAGGGTTGTTTTGCTCTGCACAGGCGATATGGGTTTTTCGTCGGCAAAGACCTACGACTTGGAAGTCTGGCTTCCGGGACAGGATAAATACAGAGAGATTTCTTCTTGCTCGAACTTCGAGGACTTTCAGGCGAGAAGGGCCGAGATAAAATATAAACCAACGGGTGGCGGCAAGACCCGCTTCGTTCATACCCTTAACGGAAGCGGCCTCGCGGTCGGAAGGACGCTTGTGGCCATACTCGAAAACTTCCAGCAAGAGGACGGAAGCGTCGTTATGCCGCCTTGCCTTCGGCCTTATATGGGCGGCCTTGAAAAGATAGAGAAAAAAAGTTAAAGTCAGAATTGCCTTATTGTCATTGCGACCCAGCACCACTTCCCATTACCGCGTTTACTCAGTGACGCAAGCGTTGGTGTCGAGAAGTGGTGCTGGGGAAGCAATCTCATTTTTTGCGATTGAAATTGGAGGGTTAGCCTAACTGGTAAGGCACCGGTCTTGAAAACCGGCAGGCGAAAGCCTATGAGGGTTCGAGTCCCTTGCCCTCCGCCAGATTTTTCGATTTTGTCATTCCCGTGAAAACGGGAATCCAGTTTTTTATGTATCGTTTTATATAGTTTCCTTCTTTCGCGGAGACGGCGTTTGGATTCCCGCTCAAAAGACCGCGGGAATGACAAAGGTGCATGGGCAAGCCCTGCCTGTGGATTCCATTGCGAGCCCTCCATGTGCTACAATCCTCACCATGTCTCCCGATATTCTCTCTCATATCGTTTCCGAACTGCCCGAAGCCATTAAAGGCGGGGTTATATCTAAAATCCGCCAGAGCGACGAAAAGACCATCTTTATCGAGGTCTTTTTAAGGGGAGGGCGCAAAACCCTCGTCATATCCGCTCACCACTCCCATCCGAGGCTTCACCTGACGAGCGAAAAACACCCTAACCCGATGACGCCGTTGCATTTTTGCGCTTTTTTGAGGAGCAGGCTGGAGGGCGCGAAAATCGAAGACGTATCGCATGTCGCGAATGAAAATATAGCACGCATCGAACTCGTAAAGAGAATCAACGAAGAGGCGAAGCGCATGACTCTCGTAGCCGAGTTGACAGGCAAATCAAGCAATATAATACTTTTGGATTCAGACGGAATCGTTTTAGAGGCAATCAAAAGATTTCCTCATGCTGCCTCGATGCGGCCTGTCATGCCGGGCGTGAAACTCATGCCTCTTCCGAGGCCTGAGGCGGTTAAGGAAAAAAAGCCGCTCTTTTCGCCGGATGAGGGAGAGACTTGGAACGAGGCCGCGGAACGTTATTACGGGAGCGTTCTTTCGGACGAGTCAACGGACGCGAGGCAAAGGCGTCTCGCGAAAATAGTTACCGAGGCTCTTAAAAAATCTAAAAGGAAATTAGGAAACCTCCTCTCGGACAAAAAAAAGGCAGAGGCGGAAAAAGATTATTTTCGCCTTGGCGAGCTTTTGCTTTTGAATTTCAAGAAAATCCAAAAAGGCGCGAAAGAGATGGCTGTCGAAAACATCTTTGAAGACCCTCCCGTGACAATAACCATACCTCTTGATCCTAAGTCTTCGCCAAAGGAAAACGCGGCCCGGTTTTTCAAGCGTTCCAAGAAGGCCAAGACCGCTCTTTTGCTTCTCGATAAAAGGCTGCCCGAAGTAAGGGGCGAGGTGGAATGTCTTGAGGAGTTTCTTTACGAGTGCGAAAACATGGAGACCATCGAGGATGCTTTGATTCTTGAAGACGAACTTGTCTCAGCAGGGTACATAAAAAGAGAGACTTCTAAGAAAGAGGCGAAAAAGCCGATTGCCGAGCCTTTCAGAAGGTTCTTCTCAAGCGAGGGTTTTGAGATACTTTGCGGAAAAAGTGGCAACGCCAACGATCTTCTCGTGAGGGAATACCTCAAAAAAGACGACCTCTGGTTTCATGCGAAAGATTCTCCGGGAGCGCACGTTGTCTTGAAGTCCGGCGGCAAAAAGTTGACCGAGAAGTCAATAGAGGAAGCGGCAGGAGTTGCCGCGTATTTCAGCAAATTCAAAGAAGCGGAAAAGGCGGAGGTCATTTACGCGGAAGCCGGGGAAGTGAAAAAGCCGAGAGGCGCGAAGCCCGGGCTTGTCGTTGTGGCGCAATATAAGACGGTTTTGGTCAAGCCAAGGCAGGTGGTTTGAAAGGCTTCGGAAAAAGTGTTTTTTTGCAGTCATTGCTGGCGGGTGAGACGCAGCCCCCGTGAAAAGGAAGGAAGGAAAAGAAACCATTTGCAATTTCTTCTCCGTGGTGCCCATCCGAAAAGATGGGTCTGGGGAGAGGGTAGAATAAAATACTCGCTTCTTTGCTTTTGCCTCCTCTCCCCAAAGGGGAGAGGACAGAGGTGAGGGGTCTATAATTTTCTTTTTTCTGATCTTTTTCCCCCTCACCCCACCCTCTCCCCGCCGGGGAGAGGGGAAAAATGCAAGACTTGACAACACGGTTGCCCCCCAAGGATTGAGGGGGATTTAGAAGAATATATTTATCGCGGCCTTTGCCTCTGTTTCGTAAATATCGAACGTGCGCTGCCTTGATACGTCTATGGAGAGGCTTTTATTGGGAGACAAATCTATTTGCTGGTTCAGAACAATTGAAAAACTCCTGTGCCTGTCGCCGAGTTCGTAATAAATGCCCTTGGCGTAAAGATGAGTCCTGTAATTATCCGAGAGTTTCTTTATTATGCCTGCAGATGCCCCCGCTCCGAGAGAAAAACTGTCTTCAAATCTGCCGCTTGCCTTGATGCTTCCGTCCATCATGCCGTAGTACATGCCTAATATCGAATTTCTGTAAACCATGCCGGCGCCGCCCGAGATTTTGAACACAAGATGGTCGTTCGAGTCAGGGAAGGTTTCCTGATACAGGCCTCCTTCCACCTTCCACGAGAGGGGTTTGAAGAATTCGTCTCTCGGCGCGTAAGAGAGTATGCCGATGAAGTCGAGCCTTTCGAGCTCGACCCTGTTTTTCTCCGGGTAATGCCGCAAGACCGTATTCATGAATTGAATCTGAGAGCCTTCGACATAACCTTTATCAGGGTCGATAAGACCGTGGTAAGCCGGCCTTATGTTGATGTCAAGAAAGGCGGATTCGTCTTTTACGCCGCCTCCGAGAGAGAACTTCCGCGATAGATGCCCCTTTTCAGGATTGGGCGGGGTTTTCATGGCGAATATGTTTTCCTCGTCCTTGCCAAGCTTGCCTCTCGCCTTTAATATCGCGAGCAAGAGTTTTTGATATTCTTCTCTGGATACCCTTTCCTTCGAGTATTTATATTGCAAATACTCGGTCGAAAGGCTGAGTATCTTTATTGCGCGCGTTTTATCTTCCGTTTGCACGTCTTCGGGATTTGATTCGCCGTCAGCGAGTTTAACGGAAAGACTTTTGTCTTCTTTATTTACAAGGGAATTCAAATGCCGTATCTTCGTTGCCTGAGAAGGACGATACTCCACGCTTTCAATAGCATTGCTATTAACGACAGCCCTTAAGGTGTCCATTGGTATGGCCGAATAGACGAATTCGTCCGTAAGATTCAGTCCCGGCCTCGCGGCTTCGAGAAGGAACAGGAGCGTATAAGAGCAGTTTTCGTCGAAGAAATAATAATAGGTGTAGATCTCTCTCATCTCCCACGCGTGAAGAACCATGCGCCGGGTTTCTTCTTCGGTAAAATCAAGCCTGTACTCCCACATGTCCCTGTGGTCCATGTTGCTGTATTCCTTGACCTTTTCGTAATACGGAAGTATCGAGAAAAATCCCTTATAGTAGCCGAAAAGACCCCTGAATACATAGAGAGCGCCGTTTTTATCCGTGACTACGGCAGAGTAGTTGGCGGCATGGGAGAGGAGTTTGCTTTCCTTTTCCGAATCAATTCTTAAAAGCGTGTGTCCGAACATCGAGGCGGGGCTGTTTATGTGGGCGTCGGAAAAGACCAAGACGGCGGACTTCGGGTTTATCTTCGCCATCGCCGCGTCGAGCTCTTTGCATTCCACCTTGGGCAGTCTTGATTCGTCAATGTTTAATGTTGCTTTGAGCCACTCGTATCTCGCGGGAAAGCGGCAGACGGGGTGAGCGTCTCCTTCCGAGGCGGCATTGAAAAACCCTTTTATCGTGGCTTCTAATTCCGCCTTCAAGTCGCGTTTCCCGTCAGGCGCGAGAAAAAATTCCGGGTCGTCAACAAGGCTTTCCATGCCCATTATGCCAGATTTGAAGTGAAGGAGCGCCGCCCAAAAAGGGTTTTCGCGGAGATTTTTTTCGGATGCCGATTTAATGAGTTCGTCGGGATAAGAGACGCCGCCGGCCTTTGCAGGGGAAAGCGCCAGGAGAAAAAACAAAAGGGATACGGACGTTATGAAGCGTCCGTATCCCTTAAGGCGTGCCATCAAGGAAGGTTTAAAACTAACCCTTCGCAGTTACGGTCATTATGTTGTCAATGACCGCGCCGGCCTCGACGTTCTCTGAGGTGAAGATTGAGGAGAAGTTAGTCTGAAGCGCGGCGTAGAATTCAGGCCTTGCTTCCTTTGAGACGTTCATGAGCTCGGCTAAGGAAAGAAGCGTTTCGCCCTCGCCCGAGGCCATGTCCTTGGAGAGAGTATCCATGTTGTCGGCAACGAACTTAAGAAGGTCGTTCGAGACTATCTTGGTCGCCTGCTTGCAGTCCGAGGTGCCTGAGGTGATGCCGAAGGTGCCGTTGCCTGATAAGCCGTTCAGGAACGTGATGGCGAGCTGGGCGATGAGGC
>JBAQMW010000056.1:0-2633 GCA_049303155.1 Thermodesulfobacteriota bacterium
CTCGAGGAAGTTTGCAGAGATTCTTCAGGCAAGATCTACACCGCGTGCAAAAGAATCCTCGAAGGGAGCAAGGTAAAATGACGCCGGAGACTCAAGAAAATATCCTTCTAACGACCCTTGACGCGGCGCTTCAGAGCACTTGCCGCGACATCCCCCTAAGCAAGATTGATTCGCCGGAGGCCAAAAACGCGCTCGAGGAAGTTTGCAGAGATTCTTCAGGCAAGATCTACACCGCGTGCAAAAGAATCCTCGAAGGGAGCAAGGTAAAATGACGCCGGAGACTCAAGAAAATATCCTAAGGGCCCTTAACGCGGCGCTTCAGAGCAGGAAACTCTACCCTCCGGGTCATCCTTCGGTTACGGCTCCCGCGAGAAAGGTAAACCAGCTCTTATCCGCTGTTTTGAAGGAGCAGCCTAAACTCTCGATATGCCTCGTGGACGACGCGCTAGTGTTCGAGGACGTCCCTGTGCCGGACTCCGAAGAAAACTATCCTGACATCGTTTCCAACCTGAAGGATAAAAAGGTCGAGGCGATGATATTCGAGAAGGGCATCCTCGAAAAAGAGGTCTTTTCGCTCTTTGAAATCCTTTCGCAGGAAAAAGCGCCGGCCGGCGTTGAACTGCAAAAAGAACTCTCGGCAAAAGGCGTGGCGCACATAACGCTTAAAACGATTCCCATCGGCAAACGAAAACTCATGGAAGTCTATAACGACGCCGTAAACGTCGTGAAGACCGTCATGCACGAAATACGCGTCGGCAGAATCCCCGAATCCAAGGCCGTAAAAAGCGTCATAGACGAGATGACGGAACTTGTCTTTTCCGACACGAACGCCGTCATAGGGCTCACCATGATAAAAAACTACGACAACTACCTCTATAACCACTCTGTGAACGTGAGTATACTCTCTTTGGCGCTCGGAAAGTTCATGAACTACGGCAAAGAAGACCTCCAGAGGTTGGGCGTCGCCTCGCTCCTCCACGACATCGGAAAAACCGGCGTATCGGAGGACATCATAAAAAAGCCGGGCGGGCTCAGCTACGAGGAATGGGAAAAGGTGAAAGAACACCCCGTGATGGGCTCCAAGATAACCCACAGGATGCAGGGCATTGACGAATTGATATGCCGCGTGATATTCGAGCACCACGTGAGATTCGACAGAAGCGGATACCCGAAGGTTGACAGCCCGACGCTCCATCCCTTGAGCCTCGTGGTGAGCGTGGCGGACGCGTATGACGCCCTGACCACGCTTCGCGTCTACCAAAAACCATACCAGCCGTCCGAGGCGATAAAAGTGCTCAAAGGGCTCTCGGGCAAACACTTCGACCCTAAAACCGTTTCGTCGTTCGAGAGCATGATAGGAGTTTACCCCGTAGGCACGATGGTAAGGCTCTCTACGAACGAGATCGCCATAGTCACCAAGGTGCATCCGGAAGGCGCGGCCCTTCCCGTGGTGAAAGTCGCTTACGAAGCCGACGGCAAAGAAGTCGAAACGCCTTACGAACTTGACTTAGAGGCGAAAGGCGAGAACGGCCCGAAGATAATATGCGCCGTTGACCCGCTTTCAAGAAACATGGACATGGGAACTTTTTTCGAGAAGGAAGCTGTCAGGATAGACAGCCAGAACTGACGTTTTAAAAAATCGCCCTCTTACAACTCTAAGATGTTCCCTATCAGGTGTCGGGTTACACTCCGGTTCCGGCCTAACTCAACCTACTTTCTATCATTCCCGCGGTCTTCCCCTCTTTGTCATTCCCGCAAGGTTTTGAGCGGGAATCCAGAAAAAGTATTTATAAAAAGGACTGGTTCCCCGCTTAAGATTGTCCGCCTCGCCTGTGGCGGGCGGGGACAAGGTTTTGAGCGGGAATCTAGCTCTTTGTCTTTAAAACAAAAAAACCCTGGATTCCCGATTAAGACCTCGGGAATGACAAAATGGACAAATCTCGGGAATAATAAAAAAGAAACGCAAAAACAAAAAAGGGGCGGAAAATTCTTCCCGCCCCGCCCTACCGCTTCCACCCAATCTACAAAGCCGTCTTCTTCGGCATATTCAACACGTGCATATGCCTTTCTATGTACTCCTCAAGGAGTTTGCGGGATTTTTCGTCAATTGCGGGAAACCTTATCCCCACATGACCAACCGCGTCGCTCCACGCAACAGGCCCGGCGAGAGCAAGATAATCCCCGCCTTTATCGTCCATGAAACGCAAAGCAGCGTTAACGCCCTTTTTCGGCAGATTCGCGCTTTTTCCGAGGTCTATGCACACCCCGGAGGTGCTTATATTGACAAGGGTGCCCTTATCGCGGACGCCTCCGAACGCGCATTCAACCACGGCGTTGCCGGCCGGCGCCCTTAAGTGATCCCTGCATCCGTCGAGGAGTTCCTTCAACTGGTCTATGAATTTTTTCATACTTCCCCTCGATATATCGTCCGGAACCGAGGTCTTCGCTTTCGCGCTTAGCTTCTCTATCTCCTTCTCGGCCTCCATGAGGAGGTGCCTGTATCTGAGCAGATTCTGCATGAGCACGTCTCTGTATATGGAGTAAGGCCCGGCTGATATGTAGATGTCACGGACAGGGACGGCCTTCGCGCAATTCGGACAAAAGAGCTCTTTTTTTTCGAGCAGAAGGGGCGA
>JBAQMW010000057.1:0-8107 GCA_049303155.1 Thermodesulfobacteriota bacterium
CCTCTGGAGGGAACCCCGAAGCAGACGCAGAATATCACGCTCCAGATATATAACCCTCTCTCCCAGCAGAACTGGGCCGAGATAGCGGAGAAGAACATCTTGCCGGCGCTTAGGGACGCGAGCGACAGGAACATCGTGATGAACGTCAAGACTGTTTATGCTTAATGTAGTTTTACTCCTCTCCCCTCCGGGGGAGCAGGGCACCCACCCCATAGGGTGGGTCGGGGTGAGGGGTAATTAAAGGAATTATCTCTGGATTCCCGCTCAAAACCTTGTCCCCGCAATCTTAAGCGGGGAACCAGACAAAAAGATGAGGGGTTTAAAATGCCTTGGTCAAAACCGAAAATCTATTACTCCACAGTGGGCTGGCAAACCGCCACTTCCACCGCAACAGGCGATTATTCCGTCTCTTATCTTTTCAACTGGCTCGAAACGAATATGTGGAAGGCGGCCAACGCCACTACCCCCATGTATATCACCTACGACGCGGGTGCGGGTAACACGGCATCCCCGGATTATCTTGCCATACTCGGACACAATCTTAAGACTATCGGCGCGACGATAGTATTGCAATACTCAACCGACAACTTCGCGGCGGACGTGAACGACGCTTTCACTGCCTTCGCCCCTACGGCTGATACGGTGATTTTAAAGGAGTTCACGAATCCCGGAGCGAAGCGTTACTGGCGGCTTAAAATCACCGGCACGTTATTAGCCGCACCTTACATGACCCTATGCGTGTCAGGTTCTAAAACCGAGCTTGATTATGCGACCGCCTCATTCGACCCATATCAGCAGGAAGTAAAGGCGAATACGGGCTTAAGCAACGGCGGATACGTTACCGGTATTCACACTCAATATACGGAGCGGAAGTTAGACCTCAAATTCAACGACGCGGACGCGATTCTTTACGGAAAGATTAAGTCGTGGTGGGACAGCCATGGCCTCAAGAACCTGTTTATAGCGTGGGAGGTAACGAACAGCCCGAACGACGTTTATCTCATGCGGCCGGACGAGAAGTTCAGTAATCCTTTTACAGCCAACAGCGCGTTTCGGGATATAAGCCTGTCCTTTACGGGGCGGAAGGAATGAGATTGCTTCGTTCTTTTTCTCCTCTCCCCGAAGGGGAGATGGTAGGGTGAGGGGACGTAATCGTAGAATTTATAGAAAAAGAAAATTAAAGACCCCTCACCTCAGTCCTCTCCCCCGTCGGGGAGAGGAAGTAAAGACAAAAAGGAAAACATGGCCATAACCTTAACAACCGCATATCTCTCAGAACTCAAGAAAAATGTCAACACCCCGAACGTCATCGTCGAGGTGTCGCTTGACTCTGGCACGCTCAAATGGGGGTTTCATACCGGGGGCTTTTCCGACGTTCGGCCTCTTTTAAAAAGCATAGGCTCGCTTCAGAATAGACTCGACACCGAGAGCGGCTATTCCACGCGCGGCCAGCTCACTCTCGTCATAACCGGCAGGGATAACTTTAAGAATTTCATAAAAGATAACTACCTTAAAAATAGGCGCATCGTAAGAAAGGACGGCTTTCTCGGAACTGCCTATTCTGATTACGCCTCAACGTTTTCGGGAAAGATTCTGGATTGGAACAGGAAGGGCGACGAGCTTACTCTCATTGTCGGCGACGACCTCGCGGTTGACGCGAAGAAGAAACTTCCTGTCGAGAATACGGCAAAGACTCAGTATCTCGATTACAGAAACGCTAACCCGGTTGACATAATGTTAGACCTCATGCAGACGAGGCTCGGCATATCTTCAAGCCTCATTGACACGGCGCAGTTCAATTCGGAAAAAGAGACGTGGCTTGCGGGCTGGAAGTTCGACAGGGTCTTGACAAAGCCCGAAGAGACGAACAAATACCTGAACGAACTCCAGATAGAAACCAATTCCTTTATCGTCCACGACGGCGAGAAAATCACGTTCAAGCACTTTGGCCCCGCCGTGCCGGGGCAGACGGTCGAGGAGTGGAATGACGCTGGGCATATCTTGAGTGGAAGTTTCAGCCAAAAGTCCGGGTATAACGACAACTTTTTTAACCGCATCGTGCTTTATTATGACTACGACGAGAGCGGCAACGACAAAGAAGAGAACTTCGAGTCCGCCTACATCGCGGCTGACGCGGGAAGCCAAGACGCTACGCAGTGGAACGAGGTAAAAACCAAGACAATAAAAAGCAAGTGGCTCAGGTCTTTGACTTATACCCAGCCCACGAACATCACGGGCGTCGTGATATATCACGTCTCAAGGATAAACGGCGTCGGGAGCGGCACTCTTACTTATAAAAAGAACGATAAGACACTTACGTGGATGCGGCCCGGAGGGTGGCAGGAGGGAGAGGAAGTAACGTTATCCAAGGACGGCACGTATCAGATTTACGATACTGATAAGACCAAATGGGTAAGAGTTATCGTAACGACCGTGAGCCTTCCCACGGCTAATAAGACCGACACGATTGCAATCTCAAGTCTTGCGGGCGAGAATTTTGCCGCCTACGTAACGGGCAAGATACTCAACCGTTACCGCGATCCTGTGGCGCATGTGTCCTTTAGCATAGACACGAACAGCGTCGCTTTTAATTCAGCCTTCGTAAAGCCCACGGACTTGAAAGACCTGACTACCGATGAGGCGTGCGGCAAGGGCAAGGGCGCGTGGAGCAAGGAGCGGCTCATGCTTACGAGCGTGAGGCCGGACTTTCAGTCGTCAAAGGTTTCGCTTGAGGCGGTGCAGACAAAGGTTTATAGGCGGTATGGCTTTATCGCGCCGCCGGGCTTTCCCGATTATCCGGGCGCGAGCGTGGGGCAGAGGGAATATGCCTTTATCGGCAGGGCAAGCGATAACAAGGTGAATAACGGGACGGAAGAGGGTTTTGTGATTTGGTAGGGGTTCAAAATCTTGAACCCCCTACCGCCTTTGTCATTCCCGCGGTCTCGGGGTACCCATGCGAAGCATGGGTCGCGGGAATCTAGACAAAACGATGACGCGGGAATCCAGATGACAAAGTAATAAAAGGGTAAATAAGGAGGGATTAAATGCCGGCGCCGAGCAAAAACTGGACAAATGTAGCGGATTCGCAAATTGACGCGGACAGTCCGCTGGATACTACGCTCGTAACAAGTATAAGGGATAACGATATTCACGTTAAGGAGTGGCTTGGATATGGTTATACTGCCAATCAGGCTCACGACCACGACGGTGTAAACAGTAAACTCGTGGTCTTGGCGAGCCAGACCGCCGGGGATTATCTGCTCGATAGCAATCCGGATATGAGGAGTTTAGCGCTTACGGCGTCCTACGTTAAAATCAAAGAGACGAAGGTCGGCGTCGGCGGGGTTTTCAGGATAAAATTCGATGCTTGCGCGCTTCTTGGAATACAGGCAAGGATACACCGTAACGGCGTTGCCGTCGGGACTGAGCGTTCCGTTATGGCGGGAGTAACCAGTGTATTATTCTCAAGTTACACTTTATATAACTATGGCCCATCCTATCTCGAAAATTATTTTTACCATTGGACGGATGGGACTAATGAATTTGCTACCTACGGAAATTATGTCGTCTATTCCGAAGATATAGGCGGCTGGTCGCCGGGGGATTTGGTGCAGATTTATGTTAAACGCACCGGCGGAGGCGGCACTGCTTACGTCAGGAATCTTAATATTTTCACAGCCGCCCCGCCGATAGCGGGCGGATTGTTGAATTACTAAATTTCTCGCGGGGGCAGGTTTGCAACCTGCTCCTCTAAGTGGGAGGCTGGGAGGGGTATATGATGGAAAGAAAACTTGCATGGGACGGAACGGAAGCGGACATGGAGAGGCTCAAGACCGAGAACGCCTTCATGGAGGACGGCGTAACGCCTCTTCTTCTCGTCGAGGTGCAAAACCACTTTGACGGAAACTTCCTCATATTCAGCGATAAGGCGAGAGGGTAAGAGGATGACTTCGGAAGAGAGAGCGGAATTTAGACAATCAATCAGGGATGACATAAAAGAGGCCGTCCACGAAAACCTCGGCGCATATAAAGTTCCGAAAGAGCAGCATTACCTTGACCACCTCTTTATCACGGAGTTGAGGGAATGGCAGTCAACGGTAAAAAGCACGACACTGAAGGCGGTTATAGGCGTTGTGGTGGTTGCGTTTGGAACGCTTCTTTTTTACGGATTTCTTTTCCTGAAAGGAAATAAGTGAGTGATTATATGACTCTTCGTGAAAAACAAACACAGTTCGCCGCGATGCTCGGTGAATTGTTATGCAAGACCGAATCTTTAGGCGTGCCGGTTTTCATTATGGAGATATACCGGAGCCTTGAAACGCAAAAGGTTTATGTGGCGCGGGGCGTGTCAAAGACCTTGAACAGCAAACACCTCGAAGGCCTTGCCGTTGACCTCGTGTTTCTCGAAGACCTAAAAGATGACGGAAAAATAAATTACTCTCCTGAAAAATACAAACCGCTCGGCATCTATTGGGAGAGTTTGGGCGGCCGGTGGGGCGGACGCTTCGGCGATAATCCCGCGACAGAGAAGATTGAGGGGTGGGATAGCGGACATTTTGAATACAAGGAGTTGGGGCTATGACGCCTATTATCGGGGACTTGATACAAAGCACAGTCGGCAAGGTGGTCGGTAAACTCGTTGATAAATATCTGCCCGCCTCGATGAGTGAAGAAGAAAAGGCAAAGTTCCGTCTTGAAGCGGAAAGACTTGCTGTCGAGGAAATCAAAGTTACTGCCGAAGCAGAACGTGTGTTCATGGAAGATCGCAAGAGTGCGAGGGAAAGGGAGATTGCGGTTAAAGATAAAACACCCGCCATTCTTGCGACAGTTTCGTTTATAGGATTTTTCGGTATATTACTTATAATGATGTTTGTTGAAATACCTCCTACCGCAAAAGACCCGTTGCTTATTATGCTTGGCGCATTGGGCGCGGTTATAACGGGCATTACCCAATATTACTATGGTTCAAGTTCAGGCTCTAACAAGAAAAGTGAAATGCTTGAGCGATTGATGAGTGGAGATAGACAGAATAATCTGTAATTTTACCAGGGTGTCTATATTCTTGACTAAGCTGTTTTAAAATTTTATATTGAGTAAATGTCCGAAGATAAAATTCTATCAAGTTGGGTTGATTCGCTCCTAAAGGCTGTTGGGCTCATATCAGGTATTAGCTTGTTGTGTTCGATAGCATATGATTGGGGCTATTTATATGCCCTCGGATTATCTTTTTCAGACATCCCCACTTCATTAGCAGATCACATTCGCAGCAGCCTCAATTGGCTTCCTACCGTATTCTTCATTGGTTCGGCGGTCTTTTTATTTGAACTTTTAACAATACGCATTGAGCAAGGCATGACAGAAGAAGAAATTATCAAGTCTTCTTCAAAACCTGAATTTGTAAGGAAATTGCGCAAATCGCCGGTGATAGTTAATATCATTCTTTCTATTATTCTTTCTATTTTAGTTTTAATGTCGTATGTGCTTTTAGGAGAAATAGAAGGGGTTATGCTTTTTCTAGGTTTTTCATTGATTGTTTTATGGCTTTGTTTTAGTTATTTTATTCATAATCATCCAAGAATTCTACAACGCAGGTCCCCTGCTTTAATATTTGCGATTCATTGGCTACCACCTATAATTATATGGATGGCATTCATGGGGTACCATGCGGCTATTCCAACCCAGAACAAATCAAACCCTGCACATAAAGTTTATTTGAAGAATAATTCTTTAGAATCTATAGATGTGAGTCTTATACGTTTATTCGATAAAGGTATTCTTATGAAAACACAGAAAGAAACCCCGGTTGTATTTATTGGTTGGGATAGTGTTTCTAAAATAGAAGTATCGCCTGGCAAGAAAGAGCGATTTAAAGGTATATTATGCATGTGGTTTAATGTATGTATTCTTGAATAAAAATGCGCTCCCCCTTGACCTCCCTCTTCCCCCGCGTTAAAATTCAACCATGGAGTCTTTTCAACCAATCGGCAAACTTTTCATTATAATAGGCGTTGTAATCGCCGTTATCGGAGTCATCTTTGCCTTCGGCCAGAAAATCCCGCGACCCATGCTTTGCATGGGTACCCCGGGCCGCCTTCCCGGAGACATCTATTACAAAAAGGACAGCTTCACAATCTACTTTCCGCTTGCCACCTCCATCCTCATAAGCGTAATCCTGAGCCTTATTCTTTATTTCTTTTTCAGAAAGTAGCAGGCTGTTGAAAAAGTCCGTCCGACCCATGCTTTGCATGGGTGCCCCGCGTTGTCTTCGTCGTTCGTCATTGCGGCGTATTGATAAAATACGCCTCATTCCTCACTCCTCGACGCTTCGGGGTACCCATCCGAGAAGGATGGGTCGCGGAGCTTTTTGAACAGCCTGAAGGAACCATGAGGGTTTTCCAACAAACTTGTAGTGTTGCAAAAAAGACAATCAAAGGCCGAAACTGTGCCTAAAATGCCACAAATCAACCGTGCCGATTTCATAATTATTTGATTTTTACGGCATTTAGGTTGTTGGCATTATTATTGCTTATGGTATAATAACATCTATGTATCAGAAGACGGTAAAAGACGTAATCGAGTTTTCCGGCGTGGGGCTTCATACGGGCGCAGAGGTAAAGATAAGGATACTTCCGTCGGATAAGGATACAGGAATATCTTTTGTACGAAAAGACCTCCCCGGCTCGCCTATTATACAGGTTAACGCAGGAAACGTCGTTGCCACAAATTACGCCACGACGCTCGGCAGCGGCGGCGCGACAGTTTCCACGGTCGAGCATCTTCTCGCGGCGTTTTACGGAATGGGCATTGATAACGCAATTATCGAGGTCTTCGGGCCGGAGATACCCATAATGGACGGGAGCGCCGAGGCCTTCGTGAAAATGCTGGATGAAATCGGCGCCGAAAAGTTGAATGCCCCGAAAAAATACATCTTCATCAAAAAGCCGATAAAGGTCGTTGAAAAAGACAAGTTTATATATGTCGAGCCGTCCAAAGACCTGAGATTCACGATAGACTACACGATTGATTTCGCGCACCCTTCCCTTAACAGGCAGTCCATGGTGTTTTCACTGTCAATGGACCTTTTCAAGAAAGAGGTTACGAGGGCGAGGACGTTCGGCTTTCTTAAGGACATAAAGACATTGAAGGAGCACGGCCTCGCAAAGGGCGGCTCGCTTGAAAACGCCGTCGTAATAGGCGACGACGAGATACTCAACAAGGATGGCCTCAGATTTTCGGACGAGTTCGTGAGGCACAAGATTTTGGACCTCATAGGCGATATTTCCCTTGTAGGCATGCCGATTATAGGAAGGGTGTCGGCGTTTCGGTCGGGACACTCTTTGAATCAGGCCCTTGTAAAAAAGATATTGGAAGACAAAGGAAGCTGGCGTAAGTTCGAGTTTGTTGACGATGAAAGCCCTGATGAGAGTTTTTTAAGGGCATGAGGGATTGTCCTTGTCTCAATCTCCGCTCTTTCCCTTCTTTCTTCTACCCTCTACCCTTTTCCCTGTCTTTCTACGGCCGTTGTTTATTTTAAAAGATGATATTCGGCCGGATTATTATCGTGAATTCATTTTCTTTGCCGTCGCTCCCGAGTTTGCCCGTATATTTTTCCGCTCCTTCCCATATAAAACCCATAACCAGCGAGAATGCCATTTTTTTATCCTTAAGCGGCCATTTTTTGTCTATTGTGAAATAATGTTTAAGCGGTTCGAAGGTCTTTATGCCCATGTCGTATGTGTATTCAATACCGCTGTTTTTTAAAAAACTTTTCGGGTTTTTGAAATCAAGATGGCTTCGCCTGACGGATACATACAGGGCGTCGGCTATGTCCGAGTTAGAGTGCAATTTCGCGCCTATTCTGAAACTCCAGTGAAGTTCATGGGTTGAAAATTCCCTGTCCCCTTTTACCTTCCATTCCACCTCCATCCACTTGTCCCGAACGAGTTCGTTGTCCTTTATGTGATAGTTGCCGAGACTCACGAGGTAACCCATGTAGCCGAAGTTTCCGCCTTTCCATTTTTCATCGGGTTTTGTGAATTTCACGACGTTTCCGGCGAATAACGAGAGCGCGTAAGGTTCTTCAAAACCGGCCGTAACGTTCTTTATG
>JBAQMW010000058.1:0-2671 GCA_049303155.1 Thermodesulfobacteriota bacterium
CGGATACGGTGAGGAGCAAAAATTGTCCGCTAACAAAGTATGGCAGGCAAATCGCCGGTTTGTAAAATAGCGAGGCTTTTAATCGCTATTTTACGGAGGAATTCATGCTGCCGAGACTCTCTACCATACGAAATTTTCTGCGCCTCTATAAGATACTCGCCACGCTCCTTAAGTACGGGTTCGGCGGGCTTATCGAGGAATTGCGGGTATTGCCGTTCTTTTCCTTCCTCGATTGGTTTTTCTTTTTCAGGAGGGCCGGAAAAGGGATAAGCGCTCCAATAAGGATAAGGCTCGTTTTGGAGGAATTAGGCCCGACCTTCGTCAAGCTCGGGCAGGTGCTCTCGACGAGGGCCGACCTTCTTCCCTCGGAATGGATAGATGAGTTCAAAAAGCTTCAAGATATGGTGCCTCCTTTCAGGTTCGAGGACGTTAAAAAGACTATCGAGAGGTCTTTCCGCTCGCCGATCGAGAAGAAGTTTCTTTCCTTTGAAGAAATCCCCATTGCCTCGGCAAGCATAGCGCAGGTGCATTACGCGGTCTTGCCGGACGGCGCGAAGGTCGCGGTCAAGGTAAGGAGGCCGAATATCGAGGGCACTATTTCGGCCGACGTCTCGGTCATGTATAGTATCGCGCGGCTTTTGGATAAGCACGTCCCCGCGTCGAGGCGCTTGCGGCCGATAGAGGTGGTGGACGAATTCGCGCGCGTCATCTATAACGAACTCGACCTCGCGCTCGAAGGCTCGAACGCCGCTCTCTTCGCAAGGCTGTTCAAGGATGACCCGCGCGTAAAGGTGCCGAAGGTTTACTGGGACTACACCCTTACCGAAGTGCTCACCATGGAACGCATAGAGGGCGTGCCGCTCGACGAGGTCGAGGCGATAAAGGCGAAGGGGTTCGACATAGAGGAGATAGCTGTTTACGGGGTAAAACTCTTCTTTAAGCAGGTCTTCGAGCACGGGTTTTTTCACGCGGACATGCACCCCGGAAATATCTTTGTAACGGACGACGGGGCCATGGCGTATCTGGACTTCGGCATCGTCGGCAGGCTTGATCGGGACTTGAGGAGATACCTCGCGAGCATGCTCTTTTACCTCGTGCGTCAGGATTACCACAGGATGGCGATAATTCACAAGGAGATGGGCTTAATCGGCGCGAACGTGGACATGACCGAATTCGAGCACGCGCTGATGGACATAGCCGAGCCTCTTTTCGGAAAGTCTCTCGACGACATAAACATCTCGACGTTTCTTTTAAAGCTCATACACACGGCGAAGAGGTTCGACGTGAAGCTCCAGCCGAATCTTCTTCTTTTGCAAAAAACCATGGTCGTCATGGAGGGCGTCGGAAGGCAGCTCTATCCGAGCGTCAACATGTGGGAGATTGCGAAGCCGCTCGTTTACAGGTGGATGATAAAACAGAAGTTCTCGCCCGGCATCTACGTTGAAAAGGGGCGCGAGTTCGCGGAAGAAGTCGGCTCGGCGCTCTTCGACCTGCCGTCCGAGATTCACTCCATACTCAAGGCCTCTTTAAAGGACGAACTCAATATCGGCTTCATACACCATAGGCTCGAGCCTCTTTCCGGCGAGATAAGCGACGCCGGGCGCCGCGTTGCAGGAGGGTTCATTATGGGGGCTTTATTTTTGGGCTCGTCCGTTTTGGCGGCGATACCGAACGACATACCCAAGGTCATGGGCGTGCCGTACATAAGCGCGCTCGGATTTTTGTTTTCCGCTCTTATAGGATTCAGGCTGCTTACTACCTTGAGCAGAAACGAAGACAGGCGGCCTTGATGGTTTCCGAAAAGAAAACTCTCTTCGGCTTCAGGGAGGTTCTTGAGAACGAAAAAAAAGGCCTCGTTAACGGGGTTTTCTCGTCCGTGGCCCCTGACTACGACCTTATGAACGACCTCATGAGTTTTTTCACCCACCGCTTATGGAAGAGATTCCTCGTTGAAAAGACGGGCATTAGGCAAGGGCAGAGCACGCTCGACGTCGCAGGAGGCACGGCCGACATATCGCTTCTTCTCAAAGAAAAAGCAGGAGAGGACGGAAAGGTCGTTGTTTACGACATAAACCAAGAGATGCTCGAACACGGCAGGGATAAGTGTCTGGACAGGGGCCTCGTCAAAGACATGATGTTCGTCCGCGGCAACGCCGAGGAACTGCCTTTTCCGGACAACACGTTTCATTGCGCCACGGTCGGCTTCGGCATAAGAAACGTAACGCGCATCGGAGCCGCCTTTAAAGAGATGGCGAGGGTCGTAAAGCCGGGCGGAAGAGTTTTGTGCCTTGAATTCTCGCATCCGAAAAATAAAATCTTGAAGGAACTCTACGATTTTTATTCTTTTAACGTGATACCTGTGATAGGTGAGACTGTTACCGGCAACCGCGGCGCCTACGTTTATTTAGCCGAGTCCATAAGAAAGTTCCCTCATCAGGAGGAACTAAAAAAGATAATGGAAGAGGCCGGGCTTTATAAGGTTAAATATCATAACCTCTTCGACGGCATTGCGGCGGTGCATGTCGGGACAAAGGTTTAAAACGTACAGAGCGTCATAACTTCGCGCGACCCACGCTTTGCGTGGGTACCCCGGCGTTGCTTCTCGGTTCGTCGCTGCGGCGTATAAAAAATACGCCTCTCTCCGCCCCCGACCCGCTTGACGCGGGTGCCC
>JBAQMW010000059.1:0-3221 GCA_049303155.1 Thermodesulfobacteriota bacterium
GGAGGCACATACGCGGACGCAATCGGCGCGGACGCCTCTACTGCGTCATATGGAGGCACATAAGGCTTGGAAGCCACGGCGTGCTGCGCGGAGATTTGCTCGATATCCGCGCCGAACCTCGCGACAAGCGCGCGTCCGTCTTTTTCTATCGTGTAGACAGGCATCTTTTGGAGATTGGAATCGAACACCAGTCTTGTTTTATCCGGATACGCTCCCACCCTTAACCCCTTGATAAACGGGCCGGATACGCTCGCTTCTTTTTCTATTGCCGGCGCCGAGACGCCCCAAATGTCCAGAACCACCCTGGTCGGGCTGTCGAGTCCGAAGGAATTATAATTCCCGAACTGCCCGTCCCCTGTGAGACGCACAACCGTCACGCCCCTCTCGAACGAGGTTTCGACGGAGATTATGTTTTCCGCATCGGGAATAACTTCCGCCGGAGCGGCAACAGGCTCGACCGATGGCTCTACCGCCGGCTCCGTTGCGAGTTCCGGCGCGGCGGCCTCTATAGGAGACTCCGGCTCCGCTGCCGGTTCCTCTTCTATCTCTTCCGGCGCGCTCACGCCCGATATGTAGGTCTCCACCGAAAGGTCTATGAGAAGACTGTCGTCGCCGGCCTTTACGTCGTAATTTACGCCGCTTTTAAGCCCTACCTCTATACGGGCTATTTTATTATCGCCTTCGCCGGTAACGCTTGTCTTTATGTCTGTTATAAAATTATTATCGACCGGTACCAGGCCCTGCACAATGTCCGCGCCGACTCCCGGCATGTCTATCGCGACCCTCGGAGGGTCGGAGAGCTTGAAGACCGTATATTGCAAAAGGCCG
Organism: Thermodesulfobacteriota bacterium; assembly: GCA_049303155.1. Taxonomy (GTDB): domain Bacteria; phylum Desulfobacterota; class GWC2-55-46; order GWC2-55-46; family DRQE01; genus JBBTLC01. The sequence goes on from JBAQMW010000059.1 coordinate 829, forward strand.
TCAGCCTCCACAAGGACGGAGTTGCCGAGCCCGACGACGCTCACGAGCGTCAACTGGCCGGCGCTCTTTTTGGCCTCCTCGGCCTCGGCCGCCGGCGCCGGTTCTTTATAAAATGCAGGCTTCTTGGCGGCGCATCCCGTCATAAAGAGGAATGCCGCGCAAACGGCAAGGCCTCCCGTTAAAAATTTCTTCGTTATACTCATGGTTTTTACCTCCATTTACTATCAGGGCTAAAGCCCTGAGCTACATTTTATCGTTCCCACGCTCCGGCGTGGGAACGTTGGGTTAAGCAGGATAAGCCGTTACTTGGCTTTAGGCAGCGCCAACTCGGTCCTCGGTCTCGCCACAATCTTATCTTCCTGGTCCCTTTCTATTTCTTCCACAACCACCGCGTCTTTGCCTATCTGCGCTATGATTCCGTCCTTAAGACCGATACGGTCCCCCTTTTTCACTATATAACGCTTGCCGTCGGAAGCATGGATAATGGCGTAACTGCCCTTTTCCGAGGATACTACGGCAACGACCTTGAAAGTCATCAAATCACAACACTCGAGCGGCGTCTTCTCCCTTCCCTGCTTCTCGGTCTGCCTGGTCAAATAACTTGAAAATGGATTGCGCATTTCTTTCTTGACGGGCGCCACAACCGGCGCCTGTGGAGTAGTTTCTTGCATTTGAACGGCAGCTTGCGGCGCCGCTTTGAGCTGCTCGGTCTTCGGCTCTTCCTTGCCGCCGCAGCCGGCGAGAACCCACGGCAATAAAATAATCGTTATGGCGATTTTACGCATCGAAGTCATATCATCTTCTCTTCTTGGCGGCCTCTGCCGCCGTGGCCGTGGCCTCATCCGGAGATACGAACCTGAATGTCATGGTTACGAATCTGGCCGTGACTATCGGGTTCGACAAAATAGCGCCGCCGCTTGCAAGGCCGGTGTTTATATTTTGTATATTTACTATCCTCGGCAATTCGCTTATCTTAACGCAAAAGTTATACAGACTCTCGAATGTCCCCTCAACGGACATATCAACCGGAATGTCGGCGTAAAACCCTCTTGACGTTTCCTGACCGGGCTGAAAAAGAACCACCTTAAGTCCCGACTTCTTGGCCGACTCGCTTATGCTGTCTATAAGATTAGGTATCTCTTTTTCATTCGGCAACTGCGCGAGCGACTTCCTGAGCTGCTCCTCCAAATCGGCCTTTTCCTTCTGGAATCTCGGTATATCCGCGGCTATGCGCCTGTTTTCCTCGACCTTCGCCGTCAAATCGGCAAGACCAATCGTAAAGCTTGCTATCTCGATTGTCTGCGGCTTCAAAAGCAGTTGATAAAAAAGCGCGGCAATGACGATGTTAACCCCCGCGACGACGAGAATCTTCTTCGAAAGCGGAAGCTTCAAGAGCGCGTCGTATTTTATGAGGTTTTTAATGTCTATGGCCACAGACTACCTTCTTTCGATGTTTAAAGAAAAATCCACGACCTCGATGCCGCCGGCGACAGGCGACTTTATCCGCCTTGCCACGATAAGCTCGACCCTGCCGACGCCTTTGTCTTTATAGGCCTCTAACCTTCGCATGAAGTCCGCCAAGACTTCGTCGTTCATCGCGTTGCCCGTCACGGCAATCAACGCGCCGTTCTCGGCAATAGAATTCAACCACGCCTTTTCCGGCACCGCGTCCGCAATCATGTCGAAAAGATTCACCGGCCCCGAACGAGCCTTCTCAAGCTGCCTGACGACGTCAAGCTTCCCTTGAACTATCCGCTTCTCGTCCTGCAGCTTCGCCAGTTCACCGACCTTTATTTGCAATTCCGCAAGTTCCTTATTGCCGGCGGCAATATTATCTTTAAGCGAAGACACGTCGCTTTTGAACTTTACGAAAACGCCGGCGAGTATTATCACCACCAAGACGATGATAAGCCCGGACACGGTCAGCTGAAAACGGGCTGATTCTTTTTTCTTGGCGGCCCTTACCGGCAGAAGGTTTATGCGTATCATCTGTCGCCGAGCCTCCTTGTCGCAAGTCCTACCGCCACTCCAAAATGCGGAGCCATGTCGGTAAGATACTCGTTAGAGAAGTTCTTCGGATTCAAGGTCAATCCGTTGAACGGATTCACGAGTTCGACCGGCATCGCGGTCCTGTCCTGAAGCAATTCCCTGAGCCCCTTGGTCTTGGCGGCCCCTCCGGAAAGCATAATCCTTCCGAGCATTATGGACGGGTTGCCGCCTAAAAAGAAATCAAGCGAGCGCTTTACCTCGAGCGTCATGTTGTTGGTAACGCCGCTTATCACGGAAACGACCTCCTCAGGATTCACCTGAGCATCGGACCTTCCGAGCTTTATGTCCTCGGCCTCCTTGAAACTTACGTTGAAGTGCCTCTGTATCTCCTCGGTGTACTGATT
>JBAQMW010000060.1:0-2344 GCA_049303155.1 Thermodesulfobacteriota bacterium
ATACCTTGGTGCCGCTCGTTACTATGGAGAATTCCCTCGCGCCGATTTTTTCGGCCGTAATCGCGCTCTCCACCATAACCGAAGGCTCGACCATCGGATATTCTTTGACGCCCGTCGAATAGTTGACGGACTGCGAGCAGAACGAGCAGTCCTCTTTGCAAAGGCCGCTCTTGGCGTTCACTATGCCGCAGAGGTTGACTTCGATTCCCTTGAAATGCTCCCTGATTTTTTTTGTTATGGGGAGGACGTCGAATATTTCGGCTTCGGAGATTTCCGAGAACCTTTCGGCCTCGTCTTTTGTCAGGCCTTCGCTTGAAAGGGCTTTTTTTTCTATGTCATTAAGAAACTTCCGCATGGCTAATACCGATAACACGGCGCGGGCGGCATTGTCAACCTTAAAAATGGTAATGGTTGACGTAATGCGCCCGGCAAGTATGGGCGTTATCGAAGGGACTATTTGTCTTTTTTCTTTTCCGGCGGGGTGTAGTATTTTTTGCCTTTGAGTTCTTCGGGCAGATAATCCTGCTCGGCCTTCGCATCTTTATAGTTATGCGGGTATTTATAGTCTTTTCCGTAGCCAAGGTCTTTCATGAGGCTTGTCGGGGCGTTACGGAGGTGAAGGGGCACGGGCAGGGCGCCTTTTGTCGTAACGTCTTCTTTGGCTTCGAGATACGCGGTGTACGAGGCGTTTGATTTCCTTGCGGTCGCGAGATACGTTACGCCGTGGGCTAATGGTATCCAGCCCTCGGGCATGCCTACGAAAAGAACGGCGTCTTTTATCGATATGGCGAGGGCAAGGGCTGTTGGGTCGGCGTTTCCTATGTCTTCCGAGGCGAATACGACCATGCGCCGGGCTATAAAGAGCGGGTCTTCCCCGGCCTCTATCATACGCGCCAGCCAGTAGAGAGCGGCGTCGGGGTCGCTCCCGCGTATGCTCTTTATGAAGGCCGATACGACGTTATAGTGTTCCTCGCCGCTGTTGTCGTAGAGGAGGGATTTCCTTTGCATGGCCTCTTTCGCGGCTTCGATGGTGATGCGTCTTTTTCCGTCCTTACCGGACCCGGTTATCATGCAGGCGGCCTCAAGCGAGTTCAGCGCCTCCCTCATGTCGCCGTGGGAAAATTCCGAGATAAAATCGAGCGCGTCGTCGTTTGCTTCGGCATTCATCTTGCCGAGGCCTTTTTCCATGTCCGCCGCGGCGCGTTTTAGCGCGCGTTTAATCTCCTCCTTCTTAAGTCCATTCAGTGTCAGCACCTTGCATCTCGACAGAAGAGGCGCGTTCACCTCGAAGGAGGGGTTTTCGGTGGTGGCTCCGATTAAGGTTATGGTTCCGTCCTCGACGCTGTGCAAAAACGCGTCCTGCTGGGATTTGTTGAAGCGGTGGATTTCGTCAACGAAGAGAACCGTCTTTTTGCCGCGATATTGAGCCTCTTTGGCTTTATTCACGACGTCGCGTATTTCCTTCACCCCCGAAAGCACGGCTGAGAAAGAAACGAATTCGGCGTTTGTCTTTTTCGCCATTATCCGCGCGAGGGTGGTTTTTCCGCACCCCGGAGGCCCCCAGAGTATCAGCGAGGGCAGCTCGGCGCGTTCAAAAATTTTTCTTAAGAATTTCCCTTCCCCCAGAAGATGCTCCTGTCCGGCGAAGCCGCTCAAATCGTCGGGCCTCATCCTTTCGGCTAAAGGGGCGCGACCCGCGCTTTGCGCGGGTACCCCGGTTGCATCAGGCGTTTTCTTCTCGAAGAGGTCCATGAGTAAATGATACTATAAAAGGCAAGGGCGTGGCAACAGGATGAGAAGAATGGCTCTTTAGGGTTGTGTTTTCAGACAGGGCTAAAGGCCTGTCTCTTTCCGTTACAATGACTGTCCCGATACTATCGAAGGGGGAACGGTATCAAGCCTGTCCCTTCAGTGCGTTATGGATGGCAGTGCGGACATTTCGCGTGAGTTCCAATGCCTCTCGTGCTTCATCAATGGTTGCGTCCGGACGGTCTCCCGGATACCGCAGGTCGACGCCGTAGGGCGTAAGGGTTATTGCGTCGCGTAGGGATGCGGAAAGGTCTTTATCAACGGTCTCGACGAGGTCCAAGATTTCTTCAAGGTCGTGCGTCTTCGGGAATGCGACCTGGCGCCAGGTAAGGAAGGCTTTTAGGTATTTCTCGGCGGCCTGCTGGGAATGGAACGCAATGGCATCGGGGAAGGTTGACTGCTCGGCAGCAAGGTGTTCGGCCACCCTCATATCGGCATCTGCTTTTCGCAACCACTCGGCCACGACCTTTCGTTTAGCGTCCTCATGCGGCTTCATAGACAATCTTCCCGTACTTGTTTGCCGGATAGGCAATGC
>JBAQMW010000061.1:0-4543 GCA_049303155.1 Thermodesulfobacteriota bacterium
CCCCTCACCCTACCCTCTCCCCCAAGGGGAGAGGAGAAAAAAACCGCCCTACTCCTGGTCCCCTTGGGGAGAGGAGAAAAAAACCGCCCTACTCCTGGTCCCCTTGGGGAGAGGAAAAAAACAAAACCCCTGCTTTTTATCATTGCGAGCCCATTACTCTTCAAAGGAGTTTATCCATTCAATCAAAACCCTTTCGCGCCATTGTAACGGCCTTCAAAACGCCCCTCGCCTTGTTGACCGTTTCTTCGAATTCCTTCTCAGGCACGGAATCCGCCACTATGCCCGCGCCGGATTGAACGTAGGCCATGCCGTCCTTAACAATGACCGTCCTTATGGTTATGCACATGTCCATGTTGCCGGAAAACCCGACGTACCCCACGCACCCGCCGTAAACGCCTCTCCTCATCGGCTCGACTTCCTCGATTATCTCCATTGCCCTTATCTTGGGCGCTCCCGTAAGAGTGCCTGCCGGAAAACACGCCCTGAAAACCCCGAAGGCGTCCACTCCGTCTTTTTTTATCGCTCTCACGTTAGACACTATGTGCATGACGTGCGAGTACCTCTCCGTAACCATGAGTTCCGTAACCTTCACGCTCCCCGGCACGGCGACTCTTCCTACGTCGTTTCTTCCGAGGTCAACAAGCATTATGTGCTCCGCCCTTTCCTTCGGGTCAGAGAGGAGTTCTCTTTCAAGGGCATTGTCCTCTGCCTCGTCCCTGCCCCTCTTTCTCGTGCCTGCGATGGGCCTTATCGTAATATCCTTGCCCTCTACCCGGACGAGGATTTCCGGGGAAGAGCCGGCTAATTCCACGCCTCCGAGCCTCAAAAAAAACATATAAGGAGACGGATTAGTAACGCGAAGCGCCCTGTATATGTCGAATGGCTCGCAATTGAGCTTTGTCTCGAACCTCTGAGATATGACAGTCTGTATGACGTCTCCGGCCGCTATGTATTCCTTTACCCGCTCCACCGCGGCCTTGAATTTTTCCTTGGGAAAATTACTCGCTACGGGTAAATCCTCCGAAGGAGGATTTACGGCGTTTACCCTGCCCTGGCGAAGCCTTTTTACGAGCGCGTCTATCTTTTCAACGGCAAGCCTGTAAGCCGCCTCTATCGAGCCGTTGTCGGTCGTCCTCGCGTTGCACACGGCCTTTATCTTCTGCTCCGCGTTATCAAAGACGAGAAACGTATCGGTTATCATAAAGCACAAATCGGGAATGCCGGTGTCTTTTTTAATGATGTCGGGAATCTTTTCTATATAACGCACCGCGTCGTAAGAAAAAAACCCGACTGCCCCGCCGGAAAATATCATGTCCTCCGGCGCGGGGGCGGCCTTCCACGAGGACATATACGAAGCCAAAAGCTCTATTGGGTCGCCTTTTTTTGTCGTCGTATTCCCGTCCTCCGTAATCTCAAGAACGCCGGAAAAACCCTTTATGACAGCCCTCGCGGATGCCCCGATGAAACTGTACCTGCCCCACTTTTCCCCGTGCTCGACGCTCTCAAGTAAAAACGCCTCGCCGCCGTTGTCTATCTTCATGAAGGCGGACACGGGCGTTTCGGTGTCTGCGAGTATGTCGCGTCCGACCGGAATAAGGTTATGGGTTTTCGCAATCTCCCTGAACTCGTCGAGAGTCGGAGAATATACCGAATTTCTCATAAGAAATAATAGATTACCATAATGGCGGGAATGTTGTAAAGGGCGGGGGGAAGGGGTTTTCTTTATGTAGGGCAACCCTTTAGGGTTGCGTTGCTTTCGCAGGGCTGAAGCCCTGCCCTACAATTTATAAGAGAGGGAAAATGGGAAGCATGAAATTCAGAAAATGATAAAGCCGAAAGCAAGGCAAACAAGCGAAAAACGGTGGGCGCAGCCCACCCTACAAGACTGGCCCCCATTTTGTTTGAGGGTTATTCCATATCAAAAGTTCTATATTCACCGGACTGCGGATCGTAAACCTCAATCTCTACCGAGTTTCCGCTTTCATTTACTGATTCAACATCTACATCTTTATAAGTACCGTCATTATAATCGTATATTTCTATGGTTTCGCCGGCTCGAACGAGATTGCCTTTGTCTATTTCTATATAAGCACCTTGATCATAATCATAACCATCCCAAGCAAAAGCGGAAGTTGTGATAATCAACAAAACTAAGATTGCATAAAAAAAAATTTTCATAGCGGAGTAGGGTGGGCAATGCCCACCATTTACGGGAGCGCATAGCGGATATTTTGGTGGGTATTGCCCACCCTACATAACTCTCTTTTTAAATCGCCATTATCGGTATAGACTCCGATTAGAATTATATGGGCTATAAGGCTGTATGCGTGTAGGCTTGTATATATCCTTGTATGGGTCTACATACCCTTTTTCCAGCGTGTATGGATTGCTATTTCCCTTCGTGCTGTAGTTATCTAATACGCTATTATTGGGGGAACTACGATAATAGCCTTCCACATAAGTGCCATTTGATTTGTAATAGCCGTTTACCCATCCGGCATCAACAAGGGCAGGTGAAAACAAGAAGATAGTTGCAAAGAAAAGAGCTATTACAACGATACTTATTTTTTTCATAGTTGGCCTCCTTATTTAATCCACATAAACATTTTACCCCCCCTCCGAAAATGTCAAGACTTTTTAATTATTTCCGCCCCCTTTTTCTCCTCAATCCTCGGTAACCTCTACGAAGTTTTCTTTGGATGCGCCGCAATCAGGGCATTTTCCGGGCGGGTCGCCGCATTGGCCGTGACAGGTATGAATATAGCCGCAGACAAGACATTTATATACCAGCTCCATTTCCATATTTAACGCTCCTCTTGCTTTTTTACATATACCGGCATCACGCTTTATCCTATGACAAGAATAGCCGCAGGAAGACCGACTGTCAATAAGAGGGCCTGCGAAATTTATTTTGCCTAACTTGACAGGCGGGACGCCTGTTCTACGGTTTTATGACTCGCAATGACAGTCATTTTTTATTTCCTCTCCCCTTTGGGGAGAGGGTAGGGTGAGGGGCAGGGGCGTCAGTAATTTTAACTTTTGACTTTTGATATTTAATTTTTCTTCAAAGACCCCCTCACCTCAATCCTCTCCCCCTTGGGGAGAGGAGGTAAAAGATAATAATGCCGTCGTTGAATGACAAAAGGGGCAATGAAAAATAAAAAAGGCAGGGCTTTAGCCCTGCCTTGGTTTATCTGTTTTTGATTGTCGTTAAATCCCGCGCACTGTTTAAACTTACGCCGTTGCTGTCTTCTTTTTCTTTTCCGAAGCCTCGGCCGGAGCCGCCTTTTTCGCCGGAACTGTCTTCTTTTTCTTTGTCGGAGCCGCGGCGACCGCGGTCTCGGCCTCGCCGACAAGCTCTATCATCGAAACAGGCGCGTTATCTCCCGGCCTGTAACCTATCTTGATTATCCTCGTGTACCCGCCGTTTCTTTCCTTATACTTGGGCGCGATTTCGTCGAAAAGCTTGGTAACCACTTCCTTCTTTCTCATGAAGGCCATGGCTCTTCTCCTCGAAGCCACGTCCCCTGCCTTGCCGAGTGTTATCATCCTCTCGGCGTAATAGCGGAGTTCCTTGGCCTTGGGCACGGTGGTCTTGATCCTGCCGCTCTCGAAGAGCGAGTTTGTCAGATTGGCCATCAGACACCTGAAATGACCGAGAGGCCTCGAAAAACGCTTATCGTCTCTATTATGTCTCATAAATCTCCCTAATCCCTCCTGACCTCCCTTTGAAAAAGGGAGGAACCTCTTTACTCTACTTCCTTCTTCTCAATGCCCATCTTGTCGAGTTCTTTTCTCGTGGGGAATCCGTCCACCTTCTGTCCGAAATCGAGCCCCATCTGCTGGATAATCTCTTTTATCTCGTTAAGCGATTTTCTGCCGAAGTTCTTGGTCTTGAGCATTTCCTGCTCGGTCTTCTGCACCATCTCGCCGATGAACTTTATGTTGGCGTTCTTGAGACAGTTCTGGGACCTTACCGACAATTCAAGTTCGTCCACGGTCTTAAAAAGGTTCTCGTTGAAGCGCGACTTCAAATCGCTTCCAACGCCGCCGCCCTCGGTCTCATCGGCCTCTTCGAACGGAATGAAAACGCTCACCTGGTCCTTAAGTATCTTGGAGGCTATGCCTATCGCCGTCTGAGGCTCGACCGCTCCGGTCGTCCATATCTCGAGCGTAAGCTTATCGTAGTCCGTCCTCTGCCCGACCCTCGCGTGGGTAACGTCGAAGTTGACCCTTATGACCGGCTGAAACACCGAATCTATGGGTATGGCCCCGACCGGAAGGCTCGCGGATTTATTCTTTTCCGCCGGAACGTAACCCCTGCCGCTGGAGGCCGTGAGTTCGCATTCGAATTTTCCGTCCTTGCCGAGCGTGGCTATGTGGAGTCCCGGGTTGAGCACCGTAACCGTGTGGTCGCACTCTATGTCGCCTGCGGTAACGGCCTTGGAACCGGATGCCTTTATCTTCAAGTTTCTCTGCCCCTCGCCGTCCACCCTGAGGCGCACCTGCTTAAGATTCAAAATTATGTCGGAGACGTCTTCCT
>JBAQMW010000062.1:0-3147 GCA_049303155.1 Thermodesulfobacteriota bacterium
TTTGGAAGGCTCTCGACTATCTGGGCTGTCTGATGCGTCGGGGCGACGAAGTTTATGTTGTGGCAGCCTTGCCTTTGAAGCATGACCATCACCTTCGACAATTCTTCGATTGATACCTCCCTGCCCGCCCCGAAATGGCTTATGTCGTAGTTCTGGCAGAACACGCACTTAAGATTACAGTAGGAGAGAAATATCGTGCCGCTTCCGCCGTAACCAATAAGAGGAGACTCCTCAAAGAAGTGCGGGCTTAGGCTCGCGACCATCGCGCTCCTGCCAATGCGGCATACTCCGAGTTTTCCCGCAGTCCTGTCCACGCGGCAGTTCCAAGGGCATATGACGCACTCCTTAAGGAGTCCGGTCAAAGCCGCAACGCGCCTTGAAAGTTCGCCTGTCTCGTAACTCACTATATAGGAAGGAATGAACGGCATATGCTACCGCTGGTTTACTACGAGGCGACAGTACCTTTTCGCGCCGGAGAATTATCCCGGCCATAACACGCTTCCTCTTCCCTGTGCCGCACTATCTCGTAGTAAGGGATTATGTCGGGAAGTTCGTCAAGCGGTATTATGCCTGTCTCGACCTTGGCCATGGCGTCCTTTATCATCGGCTTCATGCCAGCCTTTACGGCAGCGGCGTACATATCCTCGTAACCTGCCTTGTTTACTATGAGCTGCTTGCCTGCTATATCCATCGGCCAAAACTCTATGACCGCGATTCTGCCTTTGTGTCCCCTGAAGTTGCACTTCTCGCAGCCGGTGCTTTTGTAGAAATACACGCCGTCGGGAGTTCCTCCGGGATAGAACTCGTCGAGGAGGTCTTTACTCGGCCTGTAGGGTTTTTTGCAATGCGCGCAGTTTTTCTTGGCAAGCCTCTGGGAAACCACGGCTATGAGTTCGCTTGCTATGGTGCCGGTATCTATTCCGATGTCTATCAACCTCTGCACGGACTCGACCGTGTTGTTCGTGTGAAGGGTCGAGAGCACGAGGTGCCCGGTCTGGCTCGCCCTCATGGCCTCCATCGCCGTATCCTTGTCGCGTATCTCGCCTATCAAAAGTATGTCCGGGTCCTGTCTAAGGAATGCCCTTGCGGCGTCGGCAAAGCCGAAGCCTATCTCAGTCCTTGCCTGGCACTGCTGAACGCGGTCGAACGTGTACTCTATCGGGTCTTCGATAGTTATTATCTTTTTTCTCAGGTCTTTTCTCAGGATGTCGAGCGTGGAATAAAGGGTCGTGGTTTTGCCGCTTCCCGTGGGGCCGGTTATGAGTATCAAGCCGGAAGGGTTTCTTATGAGTTTCTCGAACCTCGCGCCGATCTCCACGTTAAATCCCAAATCATTGAGGGAAAAAACGGATTCGGACTGGCTGAGTATCCTTATTATCAGGTTCTCGCCGTAAAGAGTGGGCTGGCTCTGGAGCCTGAAGTCGTATATCTTGTCGTCTTTGGTCTTTTTGCGGAACCTCCCGCTCTGCGGAAGCCTCCTTTCGGATATGTCCATGCCGGACTGTATCTTTAAGACGTTCACTATGCCGGGCGCGTTTTTCTTCGTCATGTGAACGTAGTCTATGTCGTAGAGTATGCCGTCTATCCTGAAGCGCACGACGATGCCGTCCTGATAGTTCTCGATGTGAACGTCGCTCGTTCTTTTCTTTATCGCCTCGAGAAGGAGGTTCCCCGCGAACCTCTGATAGCGGCTCTCGAACACGCCGAGTTCGTCCTTGCTTACGGGCGTAAGTTCTTCCTCTATGGGTATGTCTTCGAGTTCTTCGGCAACCTCGCTGTCTTCCTTTATGAACATGTGGGGCTCGGCGTAAAGCGCGCGAAGTATCGTCTCTATGTCGGCGTATGTGGCGAGCTTCATGTCCACCGTCTTGCACTTAAACGTCATGCAAAGCTCATCGGTATTCACCGAAGGTTCGGCCGTCACGAGATATACCTTGTCCCCGTCTTTCCTGTAAGGCGCTATGAGGTTCCTAACGCAAAACGCCTTTGATATGTCCCTTACGAGGCTTTTGTCTATGTCGTCCAGGATATCCCTGCCGAGGACGAGCGGAAGTTTTTTCTGTAAAGAAAGTATCCTGAACAAATCCTCTTCGTTTACGAGGCCCTTTTCTATCAATATCCTGCCGAGCATGCGCTGGGTGCGTTTGCTCTCGTCGAGGGCGCTGTTTAGATCGGCCTCTTTAAGGTAGCCGTCCCTTACGAGTATCTCTCCTATGCGGACGCTCGATACCCCTCTCCTCTTCAAGGTCTCGTAGCAGAGGCTTATATGCCCCTGCATGCCGGGGTCGTTCACCTCCATGACCTCGACGTGTTTCTTTATGAGAGATTCAATGCCTTTTATGACGGCGATTGGAACGGCCTTGGCGGATGCGACTATCAGGGTTTCCTCGTCCATCGAAACCAACGGCAATATGAAGTGCTTTTCGGCGATGGTCTGCGGAAGCCAGAGCGCGACCCTCGGCTCGACGACGTAAGAGGCTATGTAGATGAAATCCACGTTGCCCTTCTGCTCGTAGAGAAGCTTAACGAGCGCCATCGGCTCCATGTATCTTTTCGCGAGAAGTATTCTTCCGAGCTTCTGCCCGGGCTCGACTCCGCAGGCGCGGTCTCCGGACTGCTGGATAAGAAGCGCCTCCCTGAGCCTGTCCGCGCTCAGAAGCCCTTTCTTGACGGCTATCTCTCCTATGCGGTCGCTCACGGGCCTATCGCTCCTTTTCGGATCCGCCGTTTTACTTTGCAAAACGGCGAGATCTCGTCAAATTTTGCTACTCAAAATTTGACGGACTGGCAAGCCGCGCAAAGCGCGGCGTATGGCATGACGGAAAGTCTTTTTTTGTCTATCGTCTTGCCGCATTCCTTGCACACCCAGTAAGAGCCGTCGTCACACCTGTCTATCGCCTCGTCTATCATCATAAGTTCTTTGACCCGGACGTCTTCTATCTTAAGACCAACGTCTTCGATGAGGTCGGCCACGGCCAAGTCCTCGACGTCGAGCGGCGAGTCGAACTGCTCGTTATAGTCCTTGCCGAGCTTCTTGAAATATTCCGAGCGCACCTCTGCCCATAATTTTCTTTTTTTAGCGAGAAATTCCTCTTTGAGTTTTTTCAGGCGGGAAACGTTTTTTTGCGGCATAAGAACCTCTTAAAG